>SSEX01000016.1 GCA_008015085.1 Tolumonas sp.
TGAACGTGACGGGTTGCTGGTTCGTCGAAGGTTGACGCAACAACTTCACCTTTAACCAGACGCTGCATCTCGGTTACTTCTTCCGGACGCTCGTCGATCAGCAGAACGATCAGTTCACACTCTGGGTGGTTGCTGGTGATACTTTGCGCGATGTTCTGCAGCAGAATGGTTTTACCGGCTTTTGGTGGCGCTACAATCAGACCACGCTGACCCTTACCGATTGGAGAAGCCAGATCCAGTACACGGGCAGTGATATCTTCGGTAGAACCATTACCACGTTCCAGACGCAGGCGCTTGGTCGGATGCAGCGGCGTTAAGTTTTCAAACAGGATCTTGTTGCGGGCATTTTCCGGACGGTCGTAGTTGACGGTATCCACTTTCAGCAAAGCAAAATAACGCTCGCCTTCTTTCGGTGGCCGGATTTTACCAGAGATGGTATCGCCGGTACGCAGGTTGAAACGGCGCACCTGACTTGGAGAGACATAGATGTCGTCTGGGCCAGCCAGATACGAACTGTCGGCTGAGCGCAGGAAACCGAAACCATCCTGCAGAATTTCCAGCACACCATCCCCAAAGATATCTTCCCCGCTCTTCGCGTGAGCCTTCAGAATGGCAAAAATAATGTCTTTTTTATGTAAACGGGCAAGGTTTTCCAGGCCCATAGATTCACCGAGATGTACCAGCTCGGAAACTGCGGTATTCTTTAATTCAGTTAGATTCATAACATTGAGTAGTTACAGGGAAATAACATTAAGGGTTGGATTGCTGGATAAAGCTGCTGGAGAGAGCGCATCAAGCGGATATGATCAGCATCATTGAACCAAGTTAGCACCAAATTATCAGGTCGTCCAGTTATCTGATAAGATAATTGAGTAAATTTCGGTCATCCCTGATAAAAACAAGGGAAGCCGTTGCTTCCCTATGTTGATTGCTGATTACAGATTGGCGTCAAGAAAATCTTTCAGCTGAGTTTTCGACAGTGCACCCACTTTAGTGGCAGCCACAGCGCCGTTTTTGAACAGCAGCAGAGTAGGGATACCGCGGATACCGAATTTTGGTGGTGTACCGGAGTTTTGATCGATGTTCAGCTTGGCAATAGTTACTTTGCCTGCATATTCACCAGCGACTTCGTCCAGGATTGGGGCAATCATTTTGCAAGGACCACACCATTCAGCCCAAAAATCAACTAAAACCGGGGCGGATGCGTTCAGTACGTCACTCTCGAAGCTGGCATCGGTCACGTGTACAATTTTGTCACTCATTTTTTACTCCGCTGTTGCAATTCGTTTACTCAAACAATATAGGGGTACGAAGATGCAAATAAAAGGGATCAAGAAATAAAAGCCAAACAGTTACCTTAATTAAAGGATACTGTTTATTATTGCAAGTCTAATTCAATAAGCATATTGCCCATGAGCAAAACACATCTTACCGAGATCAAATTCGCAGAACTAGGTTTAGAACCGCAGGTTCTGGCTGGACTGGAAGCGAAAGGCTTTCATAACTGTACGCCCATTCAGGCGGAAACATTGCCATTACTGCTGACCGGAAAAAATATCGCAGGTCAGGCACAAACCGGTACGGGCAAAACAATTGCATTTCTGGCTGGTGCTTTTAACTATCTGCTGACACACCCTGCACCAGCAGAACGCCGTCAGAATCAGCCGCGAGTGCTGATCATGGCTCCAACGCGTGAACTGGCTGTGCAGATCCACAATGATGCCGTTCCTATGGCGGAAAGCTGCCAATTCAAAATGGGGCTGGCTTATGGCGGTGAAGGCTATGAGAAACAACAGGCGGCGCTGGAAGCAGGGGTAGATCTGCTGATTGGTACTACCGGGCGTATCATTGACTTCCTGAAACAGGGGTTGATTGATCTGGGAGCGATTCAGGTGGTGGTACTGGATGAAGCGGATCGTATGTTTGATCTCGGCTTCATCAAGGATATTCGCTATCTGTTCCGTCGCATGCCACCACCGGTACAGCGTCTGAATATGATTTTCTCTGCGACGCTGTCTCTGCGCGTGCAGGAGCTGGCTTATGAGCACATGAATGAGCCGCAGCATGTGCAGGTTGAACCGGAACAGATGACCGGGCAGCGCATCAAAGAAGAGCTGTTTTATCCGTCTAATGAAGACAAGATGCTGCTGTTGCTGACGCTGATGGAAGAAGACTGGCCGGAAAAAGCGATTGTTTTCTCCAATACCAAGCACGGCTGTGAAGATATCCATGCCTGGCTGCAGGCTGATGGCCACCGTGTGGGCCTTTTGACCGGTGATGTTCCGCAGAAAAAACGTCTGAAAATTCTGGATGATTTTACATCCGGTCATCTGGATATTCTGGTAGCAACCGATGTGGCTGCACGTGGTCTGCATATCCCGGATGTTACTCATGTGTTTAACTACGATCTGCCGGATGATGCGGAAGATTATGTGCACCGTATTGGCCGTACTGGCCGTGCCGGACGTAGTGGTCACTCGATCAGCTTTGCGTGTGAAGATTACGCATTCAACCTGCCAGCGATCGAAGAATATATTCATCACCCTATCCCGGTTAGTAAATATGATCCGGCATCCTTGCTGGATGATGTTGTTGCGCCGAAACGGGTTATTCGCCATCGCCAGCCAGTAAACCGTAATATGCGTGATCGTCAGTCATCAGGCCGACGTCGCCCGGTACATAAATCTTAACGACAGGATGTCATTCGTGGATCAATCACCGTTATATGCTGCCATTGATCTTGGCTCGAATAGTTTTCATATGCTGATGGTGCGGGAAGTGGCCGGAGCCATCCGTACTGTTGCCAAAGTTAAACGCAAAGTGCGTCTGGCTGCAGGACTGGATACGGAACACAATCTGAGTCACGAAGCGATGGCGCGAGGCTGGGATTGTCTGCGTTTGTTTGCTGAGCAGCTACAGGATGTGCCAAAAGAAAACGTACGCGTTGTCGGAACGGCAACACTGCGTCTGGCTCGTAACGTGGATTCCTTTCTGCGAACGGCTGAGCTGATCCTCGGGCATCCAATCGAAATTATTACCGGTGAAGATGAAGCCAGAACCATTTATCAGGGTGTTTCGTGGACTTCCAGTGGTGAAGGCAATCGTCTGGTCATTGATATTGGCGGTGCCAGCACCGAACTGGTAATTGGTGAAAGCAATGAGGCTAAGCTACTGAATAGCCTGCACATGGGCTGTGTCACCTGGATCAAACGCTATTTCTCTGATGGCCTGCTGAATGAAGCAAATTTTTCAGCTGCGATCGATGCAGCCAAAGATGTACTGCAGAAAGTGGCTGGGGATTATAAAGCGCTGGGCTGGGAAAGCTGTGTCGGCGCTTCCGGCACCGTGCAGGCGTTGCAGGAGATCATGATCGCTCAGGGGCGCAGTGAACGCGTTACACTGGCTAAGTTGTATGAGCTGAAAGCCCAGACAATCAGCTGTAATCATCTGGATATGCTGGTGTTGCAGGGGTTGATGCCGGAGCGACTGAGTGTTTTTCCTTCTGGACTGGCGATCCTGATTGCGATTTTCGAGACTTTGCAGATCCAGAATATGACGCTGGCGGGTGGTGCGCTGCGTGAAGGTCTGATCTACGGGATGATTGGTAAGCGTCGTAGCTGTGATGTGCGTGAGCGCACGGCCGACAGTCTGATCACCCGATATCAAATGGATCGAATTCAGGCTGAACGGGTACGCGATGCAGCGCTGCATGCTTTCCAGCAGGTGCAGAAAGAATGGCAGCTGAGCGAACAATATGGCCGCCCGATGTTACGTTGGGCTGCTATGTTGCACGAGCTCGGTCTTTGTATTGAATACAAAAAAGCACCGCAGCATGCTGCGTATATCATTGATAATATTGATATGCCTGGGTTTACGCCAGCTCAGAAACAGCTGTTATCGGCACTGGTTTTTAATCAGCGCGACGGATTTAAACTGGAAGTGCTTGAAAAGCAGAATGCAGTGTCGCTGCGACAGGCTATACGATTGGCCCGGCTGTTACGATTTGCCATCATTCTGTGTATGCGTCGTACCGAGGGTTCTGTTCCCAGATTTATACTGACAGCGAATGAAGAACAACTTCTTCTCCAGTTGCCTGTCGGCTGGCTGAATGAGCATTATCTGCGAGCGTCTGAATTGCATCAGGAAGCTGAACGGCAGAGTGCCATGGGCTGGCCCACTCTGATTGAAGAGGCGGATATTTAACCGTGAAGCAGGCGGCGCTTACCGTCTGCTATTTCCCCCGTTACTATGATTCCTTTATCACTTCTCTAGCTTTTAACTTTATAGGTCTTTAATTATTGGTGTTTTTAATACCAATTTGATTTTAAATTCCATATACACCTCTCTTTCGTGGTCTTCAAAAGATACCAATTTGTCATTTATTGATACCAATAAGATACCTTTGTGATCTTTGTCACTTTTTGAATTCGATATTGGTTCTATATTGATACTGCACAACATCACAACTGAAATGAAAATTTCAGACAAAAATAAAATATGTCGATGGAGATGACATTCCACGTCACTGATGCTGGAACTTGAGGAGCGACAACAATGTTAAAATTATTACAACGATTCGGCGGTGCCATGTTTACCCCCGTATTGTTATTCCCTTTCGCAGGGATAGTAGCGGGTATCTCTATTTTATTAACCAACCCTCAATTAGTTGGTTCAATCGCTAATTCTGATACGGTCTGGTTTAAATTATGGATGATTATTCAGGAAGGTAGTTGGACAGTATTTCGTAATATGCCAATTATTTTTGCCATAGGTTTACCAATTGGTCTGGCGAAAACAGCGCATGCGCGTGCTTGTCTGGCAGTAATAGTTTCTTATTTAACTTTTAACTATTTTATCGCTGCAATATTAACGACCTGGGGTGCTGATTTTGGTGTTAATTTTAATCAGCCCATTGGTGGTGTTAGTGGTTTGACTAATATTGCCGGTATTAAGACATTAGATACCAGTATTATTGGTTCTATCTTTATCGCCGCAATCATGACATATATCCATAATCGCTATTTTGATAAAAAATTGCCGGATTATCTGGGTATTTTTCAGGGTACTGCATTCGTTACGATTATCGGTTTTATTGTAATGCTGCCACTGGCCTTTTTGACTGCGCTGGTTTGGCCAAAAGTGCAGGGTGGTATTGCCTCACTGCAGGAATTCCTGAGTCATGCCGGTGCTTTTGGTGTCTGGATCTACACATTCCTGGAACGTATTCTGATCCCGACTGGTCTTCATCACTTTATCTATGGCCCGTTTGTTTTAGGCCCGGCAGTTGTGGAAGGTGGCATTCAGGCTTATTGGATCCAGCATATCGCCGAGTTCAGTAATTCGACACAACCACTGGTTGAACTGTTCCCGCAAGGTGGCTTCGCTTTGCACGGTAACTCCAAGATTTTCGGCGCGATTGGTATTGCCGGTGCGATGTATATGACCGCGAAACCAGAGAACAAGAAGAAAGTGGCTGGCCTGCTGATCCCTGCTGTGCTGACTGCGGTGCTGGTCGGGATTACTGAACCGCTGGAGTTTACCTTCCTGTTCGTTGCACCGTTCCTGTTTGCTATTCACGCCGTGTTGGCTGCAACCATGGCTGCCGTGATGTATATGAACGGGATTGTCGGCAACATGGGCGGTGGTCTGCTGGAAATCATGGTGCAGAACTGGTTGCCGATGTTCCATAACCATGCCATGAATGTTGTCATGCAAATCATGATTGGCAGCGTATTTACCATCATTTATTTCTTCACCTTTAAATATCTGATTGTACGTTTTGATGTGAAAACACCAGGCCGTGAAATTGAGTCAGACGATATTAAATTGTTCACCAAAGCGGATTATAAAAATCGTCAGCAGGGTACAACTGCCGAGAATAATGATAATCCGTATGAAGCTCAGGCACTGCAATTATTGGAAGCATTAGGTGGTAGTGAGAATATTGCTGAAGTTAATAATTGTGCGACCCGCCTGCGTATCAGTGTTAAAGATGAACATCGTGTGATGAATGATGCTGCTTTCCGCCAAATTGGTGCTCATGGCGTCGTCAGAAATAAAGATGCGATTCAGGTTATTATCGGATTATCTGTGCCGCAAGTGCGCGACAGTATGGAAAATCTGATGAAGATAAATGCTTAGTTAAATGTGTTGTTAATTTTAAATTACTCATGGTCATTGTTAATTGATAAATAATTAATCGTAGTTGGAGATTAAAATGAAAAAGTATTCTGTATTGGTTGCTGGTGGTGGTAGTACTTTTACTCCTGGTATCGTATTAATGCTGCTGGATAATCTGGATAAATTCCCGATTAAAGAACTGAAATTTTATGATAATGACGCAGCTCGTCAGGAAACCATCGGTAAAGCTTGTGCCGTGTTAATTAAAGAGCGTGCGCCGGAAGTGGAGTTCTCTTATACCACTGACCCTCGCGAAGCATTCAGTGGTGTAGATTTCGTGATGGCTCATATCCGTGTTGGTAAATATCCAATGCGTGAGTTGGATGAAAAGATCCCGCTAAAACATGGTGTAGTAGGTCAGGAAACCTGTGGCCCAGGTGGTATTGCTTACGGTATGCGTTCTATCGGCGGTGTGCTGGAGCTGGTTGACTACATGGAAAAATATTCTCCGAATGCATGGATGCTGAATTACTCCAACCCGGCAGCAATTGTGGCTGAAGCAACACGTCGCCTGCGTCCAAACTCTAAGATCCTGAACATCTGCGATATGCCTGTGGGTATTGAAGTGCGTATGGCAGAGATCCTGGGGCTGGAATCACGCAAAGAGATGATCGTGAAGTATTACGGTTTGAACCACTTTGGCTGGTACAGCGATATCCGTGATAAAGCGGGCAACGATCTGATGCCTAAACTGAAAGAACACGTCGCAAAACACGGCTATGTGGTGCATAAAGACATTGATTCTCAGCATGTAGAGCCAAGCTGGAATGATACCTTTGCCAAGGCGAAAGATGTGTATGCATTAGATACCAATACATTACCAAATACCTATCTGAAGTATTACCTCTTCCCGGATTATGTGGTGGAACACTCTAATAAAGAGTACACCCGTGCGAATGAGGTGATGGATGGTCGTGAGAAGCATGTATTTGGCGAGTGTCGCAAGATTGCAGATAAAGGTTCTTCGGCTGGTGCATCTTTGCATATTGATGAACATGCCTCTTACATCGTGGATCTGGCGCGTGCAATTGCCTACAACACCAAAGAACGCATGCTGATGATTGTGCCAAACCAGGGGTCTATCAGTAATTTTGATCCGACAGCGATGGTTGAGATCCCATGTCTGGTGGGAAGTACTGGTCCTGAACCTGTGCAGATCGGTTCCATTCCACAATTCCAGCTGGGAATGATGAATCAACAGGTTGCGGTAGAAAAACTGGTGGTTGAAGCGTGGGTTGAGAAATCTTATACCAAGCTGTGGCAGGCAATTACACTGTCTAAGACTGTGCCAAGTGCTACGGTGGCCAAAGCGATTCTGGATGATCTGATTGCTGCCAACAAAGACTACTGGCCTGAACTTCATTAATAGGAGCTGGGGCTGTCTATCAGACGGCCCTATCTTACCGAATTGAGGGCGTTGTTCTTGGGGTTATGTAATGCCGCCGGTAGGTGGCATTTTTTATATTTTGCAGGAGAGAAACAAATGGAATTGTCGCTGACAGAATTAGTTGGGATAGTGGCTGGTTTTCTGACTACAGGTTCATTTATTCCTCAGGTGGTAAAAATTTTACGAACACGGGATGTTTCGGGGATCTCGCTGCTGATGTATGTTGCGTTTACTTCAGGTGTATTGCTGTGGCTGATTTATGGAATTATCAACAGTCAGATGGCAATCATTGCTGCAAATGGTATCACTCTGGCGTTGGCGAGTGTCATTTTGGCGATGAAGATCTGTTATCGGGACGGGAAAAGAAACGAGTAAAACAAAAAAGGTTGCCGAGTGTGAACCCTGCAACCTTAGCGTCATTTGTTTAGCTATAGAGCCAGTTTCAGTAGTTCAGCGACATCATCCGGCGTGATATCGCCATGTTCCCCTAATTTCAGCCGGCCATGCTGTCTGAGTTTTTCGACAATCGCGGGGATGCTTTCTTCCCCTAGTCCGTAGGCTGATAAGCGGGTTGCAACACCCATCTGCTCAAAAAATTCCCGGGTTTTCTCAATCGCTTTGGTGGCGCACATGTTGTCATCTTGCTCTGTTAATCCGAGCACATGATGAGCATATTGCAGCAGTTTTTCTTTTTTCTGCGCTTTTTTGTAAGACCAGACTGCTGGTAAGACGATAGCCAGCGTTTGCGCGTGATCCAGGCCATAAAGGGCGGTGATCTGGTGGCCAATGGCATGAATCGACCAGTCGCCGGGGACGCCCAGACTGAGCGTGCCATTCAGTGCTTGCGTTGCAGCCCACATGATATTCGCCCTGACATCATAGTTCGTCGGGTCTTTCAGTGCTTTCGGGCCTTCTTCCATCAGCACTTTCAGCAGGCTTTCGGCATAGTAGTCCTGCACCTTGGCATTGACCGGATAGGTCATGTACTGCTCGACGATATGCACAATGGCATCGACTACACCGTTACCGGTCTGGCGGGCGGGGAGAGTATAGGTGGTTTCTGGGTCAAGAATGGAGAAGGTTGGCCGCATCAGTTCTGAAAACATGCCCATTTTATCTTTGGTTTCCCAGCGGGTAATGACGGCATTACCATTCATTTCAGAACCGGTTGCTGGCAGGGTCAGTACACAGCCAATCGGTAATGCTTTGGTCACTTTCGTTGCGCGGGTGTAGAGCATTTCTACCGGATCATCGTCATAAAAAGCAGCTCCGGCGATAAACTTGGTACCATCCACGACGGAGCCACCACCGACAGCCAGCAGATAAGAGATCTTTTCTTGTTTGACCAGTTCAACCGCTTTCATCAGTGTTTCAAAGTGCGGGTTGGGTTCAATGCCGCCAAATTCAAAAAAAGTAATGTTTTCTAAGGCTGCATGAACCTGATCTAAAACACCATTTTTTTTGATACTGCCACCACCGTAGGTGATGAGTACGCGGGCATCAGCAGGAATTTCTTCTCTGATTCTGGCTATTTGTCCTTTACCGAAATGGATACGGGTGGGGTTACGAAACGTGAAGTTATTCATATTGTCTGTTTCCTTAGACTTTCTTTTCTGACAGCAGAGGGCCTTGTGTATTGCGGTTGACATACATCGCGTGTAAATACTCATTGGCTTTAAATTTCATGATGCTGTAGTCGAAGATCGTGCCATCTTTAAAATTGGAGAGGGATGTGATTTGCAGCATCGGTTCTCTGTTCTGGATGTTGAGTAACAGCTCTTCTTCTTTATCTGGCAATATCGGAGAAAACTCCTGATAGCTACCTTCAATCTGCATGCCCAGTTTTTCTTCAATGTAGTTGAATTTTGAGTGCTCAAGCACCCGGATAGTCAACTCAGGGAAGAGTGCCACTGGCATAAAGCTTTCTTCAATGATCTGCGGGCGGTCGTTGATCTTGCGGACACGTTTGGTGCGGTAAACCCGTTCTGTGGTGCTGATTTTTAAACGTTGAGCAATTTCGGTATCCGGATAGATGATAGAAAATTCAATTACTTCACTGGTAATGCTCTGACCGATCTCCTGCGAGCTTTCGACACCACTGCGCAAGGGCTGCATCATATGCACGATCTCTTTTTGCTTGATGTAGGTTCCGCTACCTTGCTTTTTCTCAATCAGATCCAGTTCTACCAGTTCATCAATGGCTTTACGGATGGAAACCCGGCTAGCCTGATATTCTTCCATCAGTTGACGCTCTGTGGGCAATACATCTCCGACATTGAATTCGTCAGAATTGATGCGGAACCGTAGTTTTTTAGCGATATTTTTATACAGCACAGTGATCCCTTGTATGAAACAGCATATTTCTGGTTGTTGTTATAGTGGTTTCATGTAATCGGTAACAATAATACCAATATAAGATGAATCAGGCAGGAGGGATGTATAAAAAACTGGCACACTTCACAGGAAATGTGCCAGAGAGCAGATTAATGTGCGACCAGTTGAGCTAAAGGCAGCAAATCGATGAGGGGCTGAGGGTAGATACCTAGCAAGACAACCAATACGGCTGACAGCAACACCATTAAACCACCAGCGGTCAGTGCCCAGTCATTAGTGGCATCACGCGAAGGCATGCCTGGTGTGCGCAGGTAGAGAATACTGATCACACGCAGGTAGTAGTAAAGCCCAACGGCACTGCCGAAAACGACCGCACCGGTCAGCCACCAGAAGTGGAATTTAATACCGACCGCCAGAATGTAAAATTTGCCGATAAAGCCTAATGTCATCGGGATACCTGCCAGAGACAGAAACATAACGGTCATGGCAGAAGTTAGTATTGGACGGCGCCAGAATAGACCACGATATGCCGGTAGTTCATCCGCATCCCGCTCCTGATAGGGGCTCGACATCAGACTGACGACACCAAAACTGCCGATGGAAGTCAGCAGATACATCACCAGATAGAGTGCGACCGCTTCCAGAGACAACGTTCCCAGTCGGCAGGCGATCAATGCGACCAGAAGATAACCGAAATGCGCCGTGGAGGAGAAGCCCAGCAGACGTTTCAGATTGCCTTGTAATAATGCCAGCAGGTTACCGGTGATAATCGAGATAAATGCTACTCCTCCCAGCAGTTTGTAGAAGAAGGAGTCGGTTGCCGGAATGGTGTAAAACAAACGCAGTAACACCGCAAACACGGCAACTTTACTGACAGTCGCCAAATAGGTGGTGACTGGCGCTGGTGCGCCCTGATAGACATCAGGTGTCCAGAGATGGAAAGGCACCAGTGACAGCTTAAAGCCAAAGCCAATCACCATCATGCCCAGACCGATGATCAATAAGGTCAGATGGGCACTTTCGACCTGAGGAAGGCTGGATAACTGAGTACCAATAGTGGCGATATCCAGACTACCGACCTGAGCGTAAATCAGCGCAATGCCGAATAACAGAAAGGCGGTTGCACTGGCTGACAGCACCATGTATTTCACTGCAGCTTCGAGAGAACGACGTTGCTTAAAGGCATAACCGACCAGCCCGAACAGTGGCAGTGACATCAGCTCTACGCCGATAAAGACTGAAGCCAGATGGTGAGCCTGCGCCATGACGATAGCGCCGGTGGAGGCTAACGTCAGCAGTAGGTAGAACTCTTCCCGATTATCCGGAAATTTCTTCAGCCAGGCACGAGCCAGGGTCACCGTCGCCAGTGTACCGATCAGGATCAACGCAGTATAAAAAGAGGCGTAACTATCGACCACTAATAACTGCGTAACAGGCAGTACTGATGCGCTGTTGGTCAGTAATAAACTGAACAATGCTGAGTTCAGCCCGATCGCGGTAATGATAAAAACCTGCTTGTGATTGCGCTGCCAGGCAATCGACAGCATAACGGCAATCGCAGTGAGAGCAGTCAGCAACAAAGGCAGCTCAGCAATAAACAGTTCTGAGTTAAACGACATAGATCCTCCTTACTGACCAATCATCACTGAAGTACTGGCAGGCTGCAGCAATGTGCCGCTCATACCACTGAGATCCAGTACTGGCTGAGGATAAACCCCCAGCCCTACCAGCAGAGCAATCAGTAATAGCATCAGTCCGAACTCACGAAGGCTGAGCCCTTTCAGTGGTACGGATGTTTTACCTTCACCAAAGCAGGCGCGTTGCAACATGACCAGTGAGTAGACCGAGGCCAGTACTAAACCGACTGTTGCGATACAAACAATCACTGGCACCTGCGGGAAGCTACCCATCAGGATCATAAATTCACCGACAAAATTTCCGGTTCCCGGCAGACCCAGTGACGCGGCGGAGAAAAACAGCATGATCCCCGGCAGGTAACGCAGACGGTGCCATAGCCCACCCATTTCGCGTAAATCTCGGGTGTGCAGGCGCTCATACAACTGACCGCACATGATAAACAGTGCCGCAGCCGAGAGACCGTGTGCCACCATCTGCACAATGGCCCCCTGAATAGCTGTGGCTGTGCCGGCATACAGTGCAATCACGACAAAGCCCATGTGCGAAATACTGGTATAGGCCACAAGACGTTTAATATCTGTCTGACTGAAAGCCAGAATAGCGCCATAGACGATCCCAATGATCCCTAGCCACATGGCTACCGGAGCAAAGTCGGCGGAGGCGTGTGGGAACAGCGGAATACCAAAACGTAGCAGGCCATAGGCGGCGGTTTTCAGCAGAATTCCAGCTAAATCGACTGAACCGGCGGTCGGTGCTTGTGAGTGAGCATCTGGCAACCAGCCATGCAGCGGTACTAATGGCATTTTCACCGCAAAGGCGACGAAGAAACCCAGCATCAGCATGAACTCGATTTCCGGTGCCATGCTGGTATTCAGCAGTGCTGGATAGTCGAAAGTGATGGTGCCACTGGATTGATAGTGAATGAACACCAGTGCCAGAATCGACAACAGCATCAGCAGACCACTGGCCTGAGTGTAAAGGAAGAATTTGGTCGCCGCGTAGATACGGGTGCGACCATCTGAGCCGCTGTGCCCCCAAAGGGCGATCAGGAAGTACATCGGTACCAGCATCATCTCCCAGAAGAAGAAGAACAGGAACAGATCCAATGACAGGAACACACCGATGACACCACCTAAGATCCACAACAGGTTTAGGTGGAAGAAACCGACACGATCCTGAATTTCCTTCCAGGAACAGAGGATAGCCAGAATACCCAACAGGCCGGTTAATGCGACCATAAGCAAGGAGATACCATCCAGAGCCAGGTGGATCGAGATGCCAAAGCGTGGGATCCAGGAAAGCTGATAATCCAGCGTCCAGCTACCCTGACCGGGTAACACCAGCGAATAATCGTATGCCTGCCACAGGCTGAGTGCCAGCAGCAGTTGTGATGACATGCTGGCCAGTGCGATCCAGCGTGGGATGTTGGTTCCCTTATGGGTGAACTCGACAAGCCAGCACAAGAAGCCACCGATAAATGGTAATAATATTAACCAAAGTAAACTCACGACGGCCTCCTAATACATCAGCAACAGAGTCAATATAACCAGCGCACCCAGACTCATGCTGGCGGCATACCAGCGCAAGCTGCCTGTAACCATTTGCACACTGATGCGGTTTAATGCACCCACCAGCAGGGTGGTCAGTGTGATCATTCTGTCCATCGGGTCCCGTTGCAGTATCCGTGCAATTAACTGATACGGCATAACGAACACATGCTGATAGAGCCAGTCAAAACCCCAGGCATTAAACCAGAGTTTGCACAGTGGCTGGCCGGCTGCCGAACTGGCCAGTTGTGTAATCAGCTGACGTTTACCGAGGAACAGGAAGGCCGCCAGAACAATGCCGGATATGGCAATAGTGGCTGATAAGAGCTCAATCATCAGTTTACCGTCATGAGATTCATTGACTGATGGGAATACACTGGCCAGTGGTGGTGTAATCAGCGCACCGACAAAGGTTGACAGCAGCATCAGCACCAGCAGTGGCAGATGATGGCTCAGACCATGACCAGGATGCACATTCAGCTTACTTTCACCGTGGAACACGATAAAAATCAGGCGGAAAGTGTAAAGCGAGGTCAGGAATGCGCCGATTAAACCGGACAGCAGTAAACCGGAATAACCACCCTGATAGGCAGCAAACAGGATCTCGTCTTTACTGAAGAAACCAGCAGTGACAAACGGCAGAGCAGCCAACGCGGAACCACCAATCAGAAACGCAGCATAAACCAGCGGAATGGAACGGCGTAAACCACCCATCCTGAAGATGTTTTGTTCGTGGTGGCAGGCCAGAATGACGGACCCTGCAGAGAGGAACAGTAATGCTTTGAAGAACGCGTGCGTCATCAGATGGAATACCGCACCGCCCCAGGCTCCGACACCCAGTGCCAGGAACATATAGCCAATCTGACTCATGGTGGAATAAGCCAGAATACGCTTGATATCGGTTTGAACTAGTGCAGCAAAACCAGATAACAGCAGCGTAATGGCACCGATGATACCAACCAGATGCAATACATCCGGCGCCATCAGGAACAGACCATGGGTACGGGCGATCAGATAGACACCTGCAGTTACCATGGTAGCCGCGTGGATCAAGGCAGACACGGGTGTTGGGCCTGCCATCGCATCAGCCAGCCAGGTTTGTAATGGTAACTGGGCTGATTTGCCGACAGCACCCCCCAGCAGCATCAGGGTTGCAAACTCGATGGTTGGATCACCGGCAGTAAGCTTTTGCGGTGCCAACGTCAGAATGTCCGCAATATTCAGTGTTCCCAGTTCGCGATAGAGTACGAACAGACCGATGGCCAGAAACACGTCACCGACACGGGTAACGATAAAGGCTTTCATGGCGGCTGCAATGTTGTTGCGATCTTTGTAGTAGAAACCGATCAACAAGTAGCTGCACAGCCCGACACCTTCCCAGCCCAGATAAACAAACATCAGGTTATCGGCCAGCACCAGAAACAGCATGCTGGTAATGAACAGATTGGTATAAGCAAAGAAGCGGGAATAACCTTCCTCACCGCGCATATACCAGGAAGCAAAAAGATGGATCAGGAAGCCAACACCTGTGACGACGCCCAGCATCGTGAGTGATAAACCATCCAGATGCAGCACCAGACCGACTTTTAGATCTACCGTGTTGATCCACTGCCAGAGTGTCTGATTGAACACGGTAGCAGTGCCTTGTTGCAGGAACTGCATACCAACAAATAAGGTAGTCAGCGCAGAAAGACCAATGCTGCCTACACCCACTAAGGCTGCTTTGTTTTCACTGAAACGCCCGGCAGAAAAGGCGAGGAGCAGGAATCCGATAAACGGAAACAGACAAGTTAAGAATAACAGGCTCATCCGCGCATCTCCTTAACCGAATCGACATTCAGTGTGTGGTGACGACGATACATCCGCATCAGCAAGGCCAGACCGATACTGGCTTCAGCGGCAGCAAGGCTGATCACGAGGATATACATGATCTGTCCATCGACCTGACCATAGCGACTGCCTGCGACTACAAAAGCAACCGCAGAGGCGTTCATCAGTACTTCGATACTCATCAGAATGAAAAGCAGATTACGGCGCAGCAACAGACCGCATAACCCGAGCGAGAACAGGATAGCTGCGACAATCAGGCCATGCTCAAAAGGAATGCCATTCATGCATCATCCTCCTCATTGCGGGTCGAGATAATGTCACCTTTACGAGTTTCCCGGCCGAGGTGATAAGCCGCAACCAGACCGGCCAGCAGCAACAGTGAGGCCAGCTCAACCGCCAGTACATAAGGGCCGTAAAGACCAATTCCGACCTGTTTCGCTGTCATCGGTTCGCCAGTGATAACACCGGGAATACCATGCAAGGCGGTGTAGAAGACCGCCATCTGACCTGCGCTGAGCAGGATCGGGCCAATCCAGGTGGTCGGTTTGAGCCATTGTCGCTCCTGCTCCTGCGCCGTCCCTAAGTTCAGCATCATGACCACGAACACGAACAGCACCATGATGGCTCCGGCATACACAATCACCTGCATGGCGCCGACAAACGAAGCTCCAAGGCTGAAGAAAATCATGCCGACGGCAATCAGTGACACAATCAGATACAGCAGGGCATGCATCGGATTCGTTCCGGTGATGACCCCGAGGGTAGCCAAAATGGCGACTACCGACGATCCATAAAACGCGAGTTCCATATCCGCTGGCTCCTTACGGCAGAATACTTTTCACATCAATCGGGGTGGCTTCTTTTTGGGCAGACCCTTTTGGTTTCCCATCAATCGCCATACCACTGACGCGGTAGAAGTTGTAATCCGGATATTTGCCGGGGCCACTAATCAGCAGATCTTCTTTTTCATAGACCAGATCCTGACGGCGATATTCGCCCATTTCAAAATCAGGGGTAAGTTGGATCGCGGTGGTTGGGCAAGCCTCTTCGCACAGACCACAGAAAATACAACGGGAGAAGTTGATGCGGAAAAACTCCGGATACCAGCGACCATCTTCCCGTTCTGCTTTTTGCAGCGAGATACAACTGACCGGGCAAGCCACCGCACACAGGTTGCAGGCTACGCAGCGTTCGTCACCATCTGGATCGCGGGTCAGCACAATGCGTCCGCGATAACGTGGAGCCAACGGTACTTTTTCTTCGGGATAACACAGAGTGTCACGCGGGCGGAACGCATGTGAAAACACCATCGCGAGACTGCGAAGCTGGGTTCCGACACCTTTTACTATATTTTTAATTTTCACGGTCTTTACCTCACTGCGCCAACAACACCAGAGCACCTGTTACCAACAGGTTAAGCAACGTCAGTGGCAGACAAATTTTCCAGCCGAAAGACATAACCTGGTCGTAACGAGGACGTGGCAACGATGCCCGCAACAAAATGAATAACATCATGAAGAAGCCGGTTTTCAGGGCAAACCAGACGATCGGAGGCAGAAATGGACCATGCCAGCCGCCGAAGAATAAAGTCACCAGCAGGGCTGAAATCACCACAATCCCAATGTATTCACCGACGAAGAACATCCCCCATTTCATGCCGGAATATTCGATGTGATAACCGTCGGCCAGTTCCTGTTCCGCTTCCGGCTGGTCGAATGGATGACGGTGCGTGACGGCCACACCGGCAAACGCAAAGGTCACAAAACCGAAGAATTGCGGAATGATGTTCCAGACATGACTCTGTGCTTCAACGATATCGCGCAGATTGAAAGAACCGGTCTGAACGACAATCCCCATCAGAGACAGACCGAGAAATACTTCATAACTCAGTGTCTGCGCTGAAGCACGTAAGCTACCCAGCAGTGAATATTTGTTGTTGCTGGACCAGCCTGCGAACAGCACCGCATACACCGCTAAACTGGCGATTGCGAAAAAGAACAGGATCCCGATATTCAGATCAGCTACACCCCAGTCAGGAGTAATCGGCACAATCGCAAAGGCAATCAGGAAAGAGCTGAATGCAATCATCGGCGCCAGCACAAAGATGAGCCGGTCAGCAAATGGTGGGATCCAGTCCTCCTTGAAGAACATTTTGATCATGTCCGCAACCAGCTGGAAAATACCTCCGGGGCCAACCCGGTTCGGACCGTAACGATCCTGCCAGAGGCCGAGTAACCGGCGTTCGATAAAGCTCATAAAAGCACCAATACCGACGACCACCACTAAGATGATCAGCGCTTTACCGATGGCGATGAGTAAATCGATTATTTCTGCAGACATTGTCATGTTCTGACCTCCTGCAAGTTATCAATGGTGGCCGCCAGCATGGCTGGTACAAACGGAGATACGCCGAGTGGCAGACCAATCAGACCATCAGCCAGGTGATGACTGATTTTTACCGGCAGCTCGAATTGTTGTCCGTCCCAGTTGAAGCTGACACTGGTTCCTTCCTGCAATTTAAGCTGTGCGGCATCATCTTCACTCAGATATAGCGCCGGGCTTGCCATGCGTTCTTGCATAACTGGTGAGCGCTGAGTCAGCTCGTCGCTACCAAACAGCTGCCAGTAAGCAACGATTTGTTTCGCATCCGTCGGTGTGTAAACCGCCGGGATATCAGTACGGTAATTGCTGATCCCTTCGGCGGCTGTTTCAAACAGTCGGGTCCCTGGATCGCCGGCACGCAGATGGCCGCCGACTTCATCCTGGAATTTGTTCCATGCAGAAGGGGAGTTCCAGCCTGGTGCCCAGGCAAACGGAACTTGCTGGAAAGCTTCACGGCTGCCGATATACCCTTCCATTGAGAAGGTAAATGCAGAGTCAGTATCTTGAGCTGCTTGTGGTTCATGCACGTTGATATCGGCGCGCATTGAGGTGCGGCCACTGTAACGGTGCGGCGAGCGGGCCAGCTTCAGACCTTTGATACGGAATTTGGCATTGGGGGCGGCATCAATCATACCGTGCAGAGTGGGTACAGCTTCGGCACAACGAGTGATAATTTCATCCAGATCGCCCCAACCCATCCGACTTTGAATCTGCAGGTTGATCAGCACATGCAACCAGTGCCAGCTTTCTTTGACGGAGCGGGTCGTGTCGTAGAAGGAAGGATCGAAGACCTGGAAGAAGCGTTGGGCACGACCTTCGTTATTTATCAAGGTTCCGTCAGCTTCTGCAAAGGTTGATGCCGGTAATACCCAGTCAGCCATCTGTACCAGTTCGGTTTGCTGGTGGTCGAGCACTATCAGTTGTTGCACTTTAGCCAGGGCAGCTTTGATTCGGGAAGAGGGCGCCCGGCGGAACAGGTCATTCTCCATCACAATCAATGTATCAATATGGCCTTGTTCTACTTCATGCAGCATCTGCTCCAGCGTTTTACCACCGAGTAACGCAGAGCCTACACTGTTCGCTTCTGAGGCAACCAGTGACAGATTCACATTGGCATTTTGCTGTTGCAGAGCACGCACGATATTCGCGGTGGCATCCAGCAGTGCAGGCGTTTGAGCTGAGGTTCCTGTAATGATGAGTGGTCGTTTGGCCTGTGACAGACCATCTGCAATCTTCTGAGCCTGAGCCATCAGATTATCATCGGCATAAGGTACAGCCGGTGCACTCTTATCCAGCAGATGCGCGACGGCAAAACCGAGACGTGCCTGATCGCTGTAGGCGGCGTGGAAATGCAGGCACGCCACATCATCTAAGCGGGTGCTGTCCACACTGGTCAGATAAAGCGGGAAGCGATCCTGCTGGCCGATGTTCTGAATAGCGGCCACTTGCCAGACATCAACCTTCAGGTCGGTTGCCATCTGGCGGGCTTTGCCTTTGACGGCCTGACGTACAGCTAATGCCATGCGGGCTGCAGTCTGGGTTAAATCTTCCCCCAGCACTAAAATGGCATCGCAGTTTTCGATTTCACGCAGAGTAGGAATATGTGCGCCGCTGCGCTCCAACAGTTCGGTCACTTTTTGCAGTGTATGCCATTCTGCTGCAGCAATACCACTGGAGTAGTGTTCTGTACCCACCAGCTCGCGCAGCATGAAATTACTTTCTACACAGGCTCGCGGTGAACCGATCCCGGCAACACGTTTTGTCCGGCGCAAGACGTCAGCCACTTTTTCGACAACTTCGGTGGTGCTCAGCTCAAAGAGCTGATTTTCATGGCGGTGATAGGCTTTGTAAGGGCGTTCCGGCAGGTTGACATAGCCATAACCAAAGCGTCCACGGTCACAGAGGAAGTAGTGGTTAATGCCGCCGTGATAGCGGTTTTCGATACGACGCAATTCACCATAGCGTTCACCGGGGCTGATGTTACAGCCGAGGCTGCAGCCGTGGCAGATGCTGGGCGCGAACTGCATATCCCATTTACGGTTAAAGTGGGCAGACTGTGTTTTATCGGTAAATACGCCGGTTGGGCAAACTTCAACCAGGTTACCGGAGAATTCGCTTTCCAGCGTGCCTGACTCTGTCCGGCCAAAATAGACGTTGTCATGTGCACCGTAAACGCCTAAATCACTGCCATCAGCATAGTCTTTGTAATAACGCACACAACGGTAGCAGGCGATGCAGCGGTTCATTTCATGATTAATGAATGGGCCGAGATCCTGATTTTCATGTGTACGTTTCGTGAAGCGGTATTTTCGGGTGTTATGGCCGGTCATGACCGTCATATCCTGCAGATGACAGGCGCCGCCTTCCTCACAGACCGGGCAGTCATGTGGATGGTTCAGCATCATCCATTCGTTAACACTCTTGCGAAACTCGATGGCTTCCGGGTCATCGATGGAGATGTAAGTTCCCTCACTGGCCGGTGCCATACAGGACATCACCAGACGACCGCGTTTATCATCCGGACCATTAAACTGTTTTACTGCACATTGCCGACATGCACCCACACTACCCAGTGCCGGATGCCAGCAGAAATAGGGCACATCTAA
>SSEX01000092.1 GCA_008015085.1 Tolumonas sp.
CCTTTCTGGTTTGCTATGGCAATGACTTTTCCCACGGTAGCGGATCCTAAGGTTGTTGTTTTTTAACAATAATCAGATGGCGTTCAGCATCCAGCTGCGGCACATCAAGCCGATGCCCGGATACAAATGTAAATCCGGCAGGCAGATTATCCAGCTCTTCCAGCGGATAAACACCTTTCAGCGCCAGAAAAACACCGTTGACGGCCGGTAAATGATGGCACCAGTTCAGCATATCCGTCAGTGAGGCAAATGCCCGGCTCAGTACGCCATCGAAACCTGTCTCATCGTGAAATTCTTCCACGCGCGATTGCACGGCCACGACGTTTTTCAAGCCCAGTTCGAGAATCACCTGGCGGATAAAGCGAATTCGCTTACCGAGACTATCCAGCAGCACAAACTGTTTGTCCGGCTGCACAATGGCCAAAGGCAGACCGGGCAAGCCCGGACCTGTGCCGACATCAATAAACCGGCAGCCGTTCAGATAAGGTGCCACCACAATGCTATCAAGGATATGACGCACCAACATGGCTTCCGGCTCACGCACCGATGTCAGATTGTATGCCTTGTTCCACTTGTGCAGCAACCCGACCAGCGCCAGCAGTTGCTGTTTCTGCTGATCGGACAGCGATATATGAGCTTGTTGCAGCAATAATTCCAGCTGCGGAAGTAATGTTTGCATAAAAATCAGGCCGATTTACGCAGCAAGCCGCGTTTTTTCAGATGAACTAACAAAATGGAAATCGCCGCCGGTGTCACGCCAGAGATACGCGATGCCTGACCGATGGTCTGCGGCTTGGTATCGTTCAGCTTGATACACACTTCTTTCGATAAGCCCGGTACGTCACTGTAATCGAGATCCAGCGGTAACAGCGTCTCTTCATGACGTTGCTGTTTATCGATTTCATCCTGCTGGCGTTCGATATAGCCAGCATATTTTACCTGAATTTCAATTTGCTCAGCGGCCTGCTGGTGGTCAATCCCCGGGCCAATGCCGTCGATCGCCATCAGATCCGTGTAATTCACTTCCGGACGACGCAGCAGATCCTCCAGACTGACCGGACGGCTCAGCGGGGTTTTCAGGATCTGGTTCAGATTTTCAACCGCCGGGTGTTGTGGCTGGATCCAGCTGTCTTTCAGACGTGGTTGTTCCTGCGCCATCATTTCGAGCTTGTGATTGAAAAATGCCCAGCGTTCGTCATTCACCAGACCCAGTTCACGGCCAATCGGCGTCAGACGCAGATCGGCGTTATCTTCACGCAACAGCAGACGGTATTCGGCGCGGCTGGTAAACATACGGTACGGTTCTTTGGTTCCGAGAGTAGAGAGATCGTCCATCAGCACACCAATGTACGCCTGATCACGACGCGGTGACCACGGATCCTTGTCCTGAGCACGCAGAGCCGCATTGATCCCGGCTAGCATGCCTTGTGCCGCGGCTTCTTCGTATCCGGTGGTACCGTTGATCTGGCCCGCAAAGAACAGGTTCTGCAGGCACTTGTTTTCCATGTTCGGTTTCAGATCCCGAGGATCGAAGAAATCATATTCGATTGCATAGCCTGGACGGGCAATATGCGCATTGGCAAAGCCTTTCATCGAACGCACGATCTGCACCTGCACATCAAATGGCAGACTGGTGGAGATCCCGTTCGGATAGAGTTCATGCGTGGTCAACCCTTCCGGCTCAATAAAGATCTGGTGGGCCTCTTTGTCCGCAAAACGCATGATTTTATCTTCGATCGACGGGCAATAACGCGGGCCAATCCCTTCGATCACACCAGCATACATCGGGCTGCGATCCAGATTGGCACGGATCACATCATGCGTTTGCGCATTGGTGTGAGTGATGAAACACGGTACCTGACGCGGATGTTGTTCCGGTTTGCCCAGGTAAGAAAATACCGGCACCGGATCATCCCCAGGCTGGATCTGCAGCTGAGAAAAATCCACCGAGCGGGCATCGATGCGGGGTGGGGTACCGGTTTTCAGACGACCTACACGTAAAGGCAGTTCACGCATACGTTCAGCCAGAGTAACCGAAGCCGGATCACCAGCTCGGCCACCTCGGTAATGCTCCATACCAATGTGGATCAGGCCGTTTAGGAAGGTACCTGCTGTCAAAACAACGGTTTTAGCACGAATGCGGATCCCAGCCTGTGTGATCACCCCACACACCCGATCACCTTCTAAAATCAGATCGTCGCATGCCTGCTGAAACAACTGCAGATTCGGGTAGTTTTCCAGCATATGCCGGATGGTCTGTTTGTACAGCAGTCGATCAGCCTGAGCTCGGGTTGCCCGAACAGCCGGTCCTTTGGATGAGTTCAGAATACGAAACTGGATCCCGGCATGATCAATGGCCTGAGCCATGACGCCACCCATGGCATCGACTTCTTTGACCAGATGGCCTTTACCGATCCCTCCGATGGCCGGATTACAAGACATATGTCCTAGTGTCTCAATGTTGTGTGTCAGCAGCATGGTTTTCATACCCATACGCGCTGCTGCAGTTGCGGCTTCAGTGCCTGCGTGGCCACCGCCAACCACAATCACATCGAATTGATCATGATACAGCATATGCAAACTCCCGTTTTGCCATCAAGGATCGTTGAGGGGAGCACATTCTAGCGGGTTTACGGGATCAATAAAATCAGAGAACGATCAGAGAGGAAAAGTGATCGCTTATTAGATCTAGGATCTTTTTATGATCTTCTTGTTGATCTTTATTATATGGATCGGGTGTCTCTGTTAATAACTTAAAAATGATCAGAATGATCAAGGTGTTGAGATGGATCCATTCCTGTGGTTTTCCGTGGATCCTGGCAGGATGAACATGAGTATAACCAGCTGTTTTATACACAGACCCGAGTGGGGTATCTGGTTGTTAATAGGATAAAAAGAGCTTAATCAGTGGTTTTTAGTATAGTTATACACAAAAAATATTTTCATGATCCTTTCTTGTGTGTATCTGGCTTTTTATGATGATCGAACTGTCAATCTGCTGTGGATAAATCTGTGCAAGGCTTTTTGCTGCACGATCGTTGGTTTAAGTGGATAAGATCATCATGGAAAAAAGGGATCCCGTCATGAGTAATGAGCGATCCCTATTTTAGAGGACGATCAGGAAAGATTTTGGCTCCATTCGGCGAACCATATATCAGCAGCATCTTCCGGAAGATCATGCTGGGTGACGTCAATTTCCAGCCGATCGCCGATTTTCTGAGCGCCGTTTTGCTCCAGTAATTGATCAACCTGGCGGCCACCAGCACAGAAGGTGTCGTAATTACTGTCACCTAACGCGACAACGGCATAGTGAAGATCATGGAGCTTGGGTTGGCTTTTGGCCAGATCCTGCGTAAAAGGCTGCAGATTATCCGGCACCTGACCTGCTCCGTGTGTAGAGGTCACGATCAGCCAGAGAGTGTCTGCGCCCCGGCTGGCCAGCAACCGGCTCAGATCTGGCTGATAATGCAGTTCTGTGCTGTGCTGCTGCGCTTGCAGCTGTTCGGCAAGATGTTCTGCCACGTATTCTGCGGCTCCCAGTGTGGAACCGATGATTATGTCGATATGAGCCATGTTTATTCCTGCAAATAAAAAAGGAGCCATGAAGGCTCCTTTTATAAAACGATTCGCTGCAGAAGACTACACGCGGCGTTTGAATTCACCGGTACGGGTGTCGATTTCAATCTTGTCACCGATCTTAACGAAGTCAGCCACAGAGATAGTTGCATCAGTACCTTTCAGTTTAGCTGGTTTCATCACTTTGCCTGAAGTATCTCCACGAACGGATGGTTCAGTGTATTCAACTTCACGAACGATGGTGATTGGCAGTTCCATGGAGATCGCTTTACCTTCGTAGAAGGTCACTTCACAGATGTCTTCCATACCGTCGATCAGGTAGTTCAGAACGTCGCCCAGGTTTTCTTTCTCGATGTCGTACTGGTTGTATTCGGTATCCATGAACACATACATCGGGTCAGCGAAGTAAGAGTAAGTACACTCTTTACGTTCCAGTTGTACGGTGTCCAGTTTGTCATCGGCTTTGAACACAGTTTCAGCACCTGCGCCAGACAGCAGGTTTTTCATTTTCATTTTTACAACGGCAGAGTTACGGCCGGATTTGTTGAATTCGGTTTTCAGTACGACCATTGGGTCTTTACCCATCATGATCACGTTACCGACACGGATTTCCTGAGCGATTTTCATGTGTTCAATTCCTGAATTGAGCTTAGCTGTAAATTTACGCGCTGCATTTTAGCTGTTTTTCGGCAAATTGCACCAATTGGCTGGCTAAATTTCCACCAGCAAGTGCAGTTTGCGGCCAGCTGTGAGATTGTTGCTGCCATTCTGGCCACTGTTTTTGCAGTTTTTCCCAGTTTTGTTGTAACTCAGCGGGCTGTTCCTGATTGAAGCTGAGGAACAGTTGTTGCACCGTTACCGCCAGTTCTGGTGACATTTTTTGGCTGTAACGTGCTGTAAATGCCTGTAATTTTTCCAGATGTGCTGCTTCCTCCTGCGGATAAATATGCCAGAGGAAAGGGCGGGCTGCCCACTGCGCACGCAGGAACGAGTCTTCACCACGGACAATGTTGAAATCACAGCTCCACAGTAGCTGATCATAACCATCCTGATCGGTCATCGGCAGCACTTCGATCGTTAGCGAGCCTTGTTGCCAGCGGCCTCCAGGCTGGCAAACCGCGTCTGGCAGTATTGTGCGCAGGCTGTTGAGTGCTTTTCCCATCGGGATCAGGCAACGGATGGGTGTCTGGTGCTGTAACCAGCACTCCAGCAGAGCTAGTAACGCTTTGTTTTCGTAAGTGAACAGGCTGATAAACAGCTCGTCTGCCTGTGGTGGCAGCAGATCGCGATCCTGACAGAACTGCCGACGGTGATCCGGGGACGATTGCCATTGATCCCGCTTTGCAAACAGATTGTTTTCGCAAAGTAATCCGCCACTTTTTTCGCTGAAGCCGGGGAAGAAAAAATACCGGGTCAGATGCTGCTGACGGGAGGGTAAACCATGGCAGCCGTCGATCCAGCTTTCGGCCGTCAGGTAGTCCAGATTCAGCCATACTGGCGGATTGGCCATATTCAGCATGGTTTGCTGCACATTGGCCGGTAATTCGCAGGCAAAGGCTTCAATGACTACTTTTCCCGGCTGCCAATCGGCAGGAAAAGGCGTATCCCAGTGACCGATAAGCACATTGTCTATTTGCTGGCTGGGCTGCGAGGGATCAAGTGTCGGACATAGCCGCTGAAAACTGGATAAATTATCGACCCAGAGGCGAACCGGTTGCTGAAACTCCCGGCTTAGCTGTCTGGCCAGGCGCCAGGTCACACCAATATCGCCGTAGTTATCGACTACGGTGCAGAAAATATCCCAGTAAGCAGAGGTGGTTAGCGGCATAAGTTCATCATCTTGCAAGATAGTGGCAGGATCGTAACAGAAAATCAGGCAAAATAGCCGTATTCAGGCATTTTGCATTCAGGAAGAGACGTTTTATGCAGGCGAATTTAATGTTACTGGTTACGGCGGCCATCTGGGGTTTTGCCTTTGTGGCTCAGCGGGTAGCGATGGAGCATCTGGGGCCGTTTTCGTTTAATGGTATCCGTTTTCTGCTCGGGGCTCTGTCTTTACTGCCATTGATCTGGTTTTTCTCGCGTCAGCGTCCAGTGGCTGTTTCTGCAGCTGCGAAAACGTCCATCTGGATGGCGGGTGGGGTTGCCGGGGTGATTCTGTTTGTGGCAGCGGCACTGCAGCAGGTCGCTTTACTGGACACTACCGCGGCCAAAGCCGGGTTTATTACCGGAATGTATATGATCCTGGTACCTTTTCTTGGCTTATTTTTACGGCATGTCACCGGGCTGAATGCCTGGCTGGGGGCGGGGGTTGCGCTGATAGGTCTCTATCTGCTCAGTATCAATGCTGATTTCACCATGTCCCGTGGTGATTTTCTGATGTTTATCGGCGCTGTTTTCTGGGCCTGCCATATCTTATGGATCGATTTTATTGGTCGGCGGGTGGATGCACTGCAACTGTCGGCAGTTCAGTTTCTATCCTGCGGAATGCTAAGTATGCTGGTTGCGTTCTGGCTGGAAACACCATCATTGAATGCTGTTTTTATGGCCTGGGAATCCGTGCTGTTTGCCAGCTTTATCAGTGTCGGGATTGCTTATACGCTACAGATCGTGGCGCAAAAGAAGGCCAAACCGACCCATGCGGCGATCATTATGAGTATGGAAGCCGTCTTTTCTGCTATCGGTGGTGTACTGTTTCTGAACGAGACATTGCCTATGCGCGGCTGGATCGGCTGTGCCCTGATGATGTCGGGGATGCTCTTGTCTCAGCTGCCATTGCCTAAACTGATTAAAGCGACTAATTAAATTAGGTAAACCCCTGGCTTTGCCGGGGGGTATTTACTGATAAAAATAACTGAAGGAGCCGGAGTGATGTCATCCCGTTTGCATGAATATACTCAGCCACTCATTGCGTTGTTGCTGCTGACTTCGATTGTTGGTGCTGCATTTATTGTCATTGCGCCCTTTCTGGTTGCGACCTTGTGGGCGGTGATCCTGGTATCTGCCACCTGGGATCAGTTTGATTGGTTATCGTCCAGATTAGGTCACCGGGATGGTCTGGCTGCTGTGCTGGTCGTGTCAGTGATGATGCTGTTTATCGTGGTACCGCTGGTGCTGGCGTCGGTGGAATTTGCTCAGCAGCTGACCCATCTGGCCCGGGAGCTGCAGCTGCAGATTGAAGCAGGCGTTTGGCCGGAATTGCCACAGTGGCTGTTAGATTTGCCCTATGCGGGGGAATGGTTGCAAATTCAGTGGCATAGCATTCAGCAACAGGATCTGCAGGTACTGACTCCACTGAAAGGGCTGGTCGCTCCGCTGGCTAAAATCATGCTGAGTGTAGCTGGATCGTTCGGGGCAGGTATGCTGATGCTACTGATCAGTTTATTGATAGCCGGTGTGCTTTACGCTAACGGCGATACCATTCATCGCTGGGTGCTGGCGTTTAGTCATAAAGTAGCTCCGCAGGAAGGGGTTCGGTTGTTGACGGTGGCGCATACCACGATCCGCGGAGTCGTGAACGGTTTTATCGGCGCGGCTATAGCACAGGGGGCATTTGCCTGGTTTGGCTATGTGATTGCCGGGGTGCCGCATGCCCTGAGCCTGGGCCTGGCAACCTGTCTGGTGTCTGTGATTCCTGGCGGGCCCATGTTGTTATCGATCCCGGCTGTGGGCTGGTTATATCAGCAGGGCTCTATTGGCTGGGCCATTTTTGTCGCTGTCTGGGTGCTGTTTGCTGTAGGTTCAATTGATAACGTAGTAAAAACATTGGTGATTGGTCGCAGTAGCCCGCTACCGATTGTGCTGATCCTGTTTGGTGTTGCTGGTGGTGCGATCAGTTTTGGTCTGCTGGGGGTATTTTTAGGGCCGATCCTGTTGGCGCTGGTCTATGCCTTACTGAAAAACTGGGTACAGGTCGATAAGACCGCGGCACCCAGCAAGTAATATTCTATTTCGCCGGAGCCTGCCATTCGGTTCCGGCCAGTTTTTCTGCCAGATACTCGATCAGTATTTTGACCTTCAGTGAAAGATGTTTCCGCGACGGATAGACGGCATGAATACCAAACGTCGGGCCGTACCAGTCAGGCAGAATCGTCACTAGTTGTCCTTCCTGCAGATCACCACAAATTTCAAAAATAGGTTGCATGGCGATGCCTTGTCCGGCCATTACGACGGCGCGGATGGTTTCGCCGTTATTAGTGTGCATGCGAGGTTTAAGTGTAACCGTGCGGGTTTCGCCAGTGGCTGACTGAAAATGCCAGACATCGCCGGTTGGCAGATAGGAAAAGGAAATCACCTGATGCTGACTTAAGGCTTCCGGTGTGTCGGGTAAGCCGTATTTTTCGATATAAGCCGGAGCTGCGCAGATCACTGCATGGCTATCAGCCAGACGGCGTGAAACCAACGAGGAATCAGCCAGATTACCGATACGAATCGCCAGATCAAAGCCTTCTTCCAGTAAGTCGATGCGCCGGTCAGTCAGTTCAATATCCAGCGTGATCGCCGGATGCCGCTCCATGAATTCAGCCCATAATGGCGCCAGGTAACGGGTCCCAAAAGAGAGCGGGGCATTAATGCGGATATGACCAATCAGACGGCTGTTATTGGCGCCGATGGCACTGTCAGCATCATCGAGATCAGACAATATTTGCCGGGTGCGCTGATAATAATCACGACCGGCTTCGGTGAGGGCAATCCGGCGGGTAGAGCGTTGCAATAACCGGACACCCAGGTAGGTTTCCAGTTCCTGTACATAACGTGATACAGCCGCTTTTGAGCTGTGCATACGCTGGGCGGCAGCAACAAAGCTGCCGGTTTCAACCACTGCGATCAGGGCGGTCAGACTTCGGATTCGGTCCATTATTGTTCCGTTTTATGAAACAGTGAATCTCTGAAAAGGATATTTATCTGCGCCCGGTAAATCAATAAAGTGATGACATACCAACGGAAGATGGTTACATGATAATAAGAATCATGCAGTGACGGATCTCACACTGAATAACCATTTAAATAAATTCGGTAATCCCCGGCTTTGCCGGAGGATATTTACTTAGATTTCTGGAGTTCCAAAAATGAACAAATCATTCTCCCGTTTTGCTGCTGTTACACTGTTCTCTTTATTTGCGGCTACTGCTGCACAGGCCGATGTTAATACTTACCGTGTACATGGTACTGTTCAGCAAGTGGATGCTGCGAATGGTAAAGTGACCCTGGCTCAGGATGCGGTTACTGAACTTGGCTGGCCTGTCCGTACTATGACTTACAAGGTCGATGGTAACAATGTACTGAGTGGCATTGCTGCAGGTCAGTCTGTGGATGCTACTTTTACGGCTGACTCACCTTATCAGGCATTGATCCACTTTATCACTCCTGTTTCTCATTAATTTTTCCTCCGTTGGCCGGTGAGTTTACCGGCCAAAAATTTCCATCTTCGTTTCTTACATTTGATGATTATTTATCAGGTGCAGCCAGTCACCGATGCCGCTTCACAGGCTGCTTTGCGCAAAGTTGTGATTGCCGGCAGCACAATCTCATTTAGATTCGGTAGTCATTCCGTCAGGCGACTAAAACAGTTTGATTAAACCGGAACAGAGGGTATTTTGAGGCAAATTTATCCCGGAATACGCTCTTATGTTTACACAACAGCATCTGCTCCTGCTCGCCCGAACCCCCATGCCATTCGGTAAATATCAGGGGCGGATGCTGATCGATCTTCCTGAAGAATATCTTCTTTGGTTTGCGAAAAAAGGCTTTCCTCAAGGCCAGCTGGGTGAACTAATGGCTCTGTGTCTGGAGCTGAAAATTGAGGGTCTCGATAAACTCATCAAACCGCTGAAATCACCTTAATCATTTTTTGTCATTAAATATTCACAAACGAATCTCATATTAACCTTCAGTTTTATAAGGCTACTTATCTGGAGGGGTATTATGAATCAGGGTCAGATCGTTCTGCTTTCATCTTTGCTGCTGGCCGGCACAGCTCAGGCGGCAACACCGAAATATGTGTTTTATTTTATTGGCGATGGTATGGGGGCGGCACAGCGTCAGGTGGCTGAATATTATCTGCAGCAGCAGAAAAAGGATCCAGCCCTGCGTCTGGCTATGGATACCTTGCCGGTGACCGGCATTACTACTACTCATTCAGCTGACAGTCTGATCACTGATTCGGCTGCTGCCGGCACAGCACTGGCCGCGGGCGTGAAAACCAATAACGGTGTAATTGGCTTGCTGCCGGATGGCACCAAAGTGACTACTTTGCTGGAGCAGGCTCGGGATCACGGCATGAAAACCGGGATTATTACCTCCACCCGTCTGACGCATGCGACACCGGCATCATTCATTTCCAAAAATCCGGATCGCGATGATGAGAATGCGATTGCGGAAGAGTTTGTTGCTTCCGGCGTTGATTACATGGCGGGGGGCGGCTATCGCCATTTCATCAATAAAGCCAGTGGTCTGAAATCCAAGCGTCGCGATGACAAAGATTTGGTGACAGCTTTGACCAAAGCGGGTTACACCACCTTTATCAGTGAAAAATCGACGCAGAATTTTATGCACTATCAGCCAAAAGCTGGTGAAAAAGTGTTTGGTGCTTTCAGTGCGTCTCATTTGCCTTATTCACTGGATGAAGCCTCTAAGCAGGCAACCCCATCACTGGCTCAGCTGGTTGATAAGGGGATCTCGCTGCTTTCCCTGGAGGGTAATAAAAAAGGTTTCTTCATGATGGTGGAAGGCGGCCGTATTGACCATGCCGGTCATGCCCATGATGTTGCCGCTAACATCGATGATACGCTGGCAATGGATAATGCTGTGAAAACAGCGCTGACCTTCTATCAGAAGCATCCGAAAGAGACGCTAATTGTAGTGGCGGCGGATCATGAGACTGGTGGTATGGGCCTGGGCTTTGGGAAAAACTATTATCTGAAACTCGATCAGCTGGCCAAAGTCAAACAGTCGATTGAAGATAAAACCCAGAAAATTTATACCGGTGATCGGGCTGCATTTTACACCACAATTGGCCAGCAATTTGGTCTGACGGATCTCAGCGCCAATGAAAAGAAAATCATCGAGCAGGCACTGGATGTGGCGGATAAGAAAGATCTGACGCCAGATGAAAATCAGTGGGGTGAATATGATCCGGCTGCGATTGGTGTGGCTCATGTTATATCCCAGCGCGCGAATATCTACTGGACTACCTATGCCCATACCGGGGTTCAGGTGCCTCTCTCAGCCATTGGTGTTGAGGCTCAGCAGTTCGGTGGTTTCAAAGACAACACCGAAGTGGCTAAAACCATGGCTAAAATTATGAAATTTAATATCGGTGCCTAATCGGTGTTGGCGGGAGTTTTTTCTCCCGCCATGTCTGGAATATTTCAATGAATAAAGCAGTTATGCTGATGACTGCCTTTCTGGCAGCGTTGTTGTTAGGCTGGTGGCAACACCATGATATAGCCCGGACAGACGGTGTGATGGAGCTGCGAGCGGAAGTCTTGCAGGCGGATGATTCCCGTTTGATTACGCAGGGGCAGGCAAGATTAGGCAGCCAGTTACTGACGTTACGTCTTAAAAACGGACCCTGGCCGGAGCGGCAGCTGACTCATGTGGTTAATATCTTTAATGGCACCATGGAGTTTGATGAATATTATCAGCCGGGAGACAGCCTGATTGTTGCCGTCAGTGACAATGGTCAAGATCCTGTCCGGGTACAGATTTTAGCCCGTGATCGGCTGGTCACTCTGGGCATATTGTGCGCGATCCTGCTCCTCAGTTTGCTGTTATATGCCGGAAAAACCGGCGCCCGGGCTCTGCTTTCCTTTGCTGGTTGTGTTTTGATCCTCTGGCAGTTACTGATCCCGCAATTGCTGGCTGGAGGCTCTGCTATTTTGTGGAGTTCTGTCTGTGTTGTCGCACTGGTTGTGTTGATCCTGGGTTCTGTCGCCGGTTTTAGCCGTAAATCGGTGGCTGCCTTTACCGGTACGTTGCTGGGGTTGATCATTACCGGTGTACTAGGGTGGTGGGCCTGTAACCTGATGCATCTGGATGGGATGACACAGGTCATGGCGCAGTCGCTGTTTTTCGAAACCGGAATGACGCTCGATCTCCGGCAGATTTTCTGTGCGGCAATTATTATCGGAGCCAGCGGCGCCGCCATGGATGTGGCGATTGAGATGGCCGCGACGATGGAAGAAATCTATATACACAGGCCAGATCTGAACGCCTGGCAACTGCTGCGTAGCGGCTTCAATGTCGGTAACGTTGTGATTGGAACAATGACCACTACGTTGTTGCTGGCCTATTCCGGGGGGTTTCTGACACTGATGATGATGTTCAGCCAGCGTCAGGCCAGTTTACTGCAAATTCTAAATATGAAAGTAGTGGCTGCTGAACTGACCCGGATACTGGTTGGAAGCTGCTCGCTGGTCATCGTAGCTCCGCTGACAGCCTGGATTGCAGCCGGTCTGTATTGTGGCTGGTCCTTCTCCCGTCCAGAGTCAAACGCCTCGGTTCCCTTAGCTGGAACAGACATGCGCAGATAAGGCCTCATTGAGTGGTAAAGACCCATATTGGGGTCTTTACTGCTTGTCTGTATAAACAACTGCCATTATTTACGGCTTTGTTTTTACTTTCATTTTTTAGACTGTTGTGATTAATGCTGTGATTCTGTCATTGTTATTCGCATAAACCTGCATTTTTTATCAGGAACATGATTATAATTGAAGATAATTTCCGCCTGGCTCTGCTACGGACTCATAAAAATTAAACATACTCGGGTAACAAAATGGATGAAATGACAATCACACAAGAGCAGGTGAACGCAGTAGCTGATGCTATCTGTGCTGAAGGGAATAAACCAACGGTACTGGATGTGCGTAAACGTCTGCCATCAGGCTCAATGTCTGCAATATGGTGTCTTTTTCAGGTCTGGCAGTCATCTCAGGGTGCACCGGTTGAATCTGATACATCAGTTTCATCAGAATTGCAGCGGACGCTTGAAGATTTCATAACGCAAAAAATCAAAGCTGTCAGAGAGCGGTTAGAGTCAGAAATTGAAAACCTGCGACAAGTTAACAGCGAGCTGATCAAGGAAATTGAAAATCAGCAAAATCAGTTAACGTTGCAGGGTGTAGAACTGCAATCTGCCAAAGCAATCAAAAATGAAGTATCTGGCCGTTTTGATCAACTGAATGCAGAACTGGCTCGTGCAAAAGAAGAGATTGAGATTGAAAAAGAGTCTGCAACGCAGTCCCGTATGGAGCTCGTAAAAGCACAGCTGAAGCTGGAGTCTGTGCCTCGTCTCGAAGCCGACCTGGATCAATTGTATAAAAATCTGGAACAGGAACGCGTTGCTAAACTGAATGCAGAACATAGTGCTAAATCTTTGGCCACTAAATTAGAAACAGAAGTGGCTGCGCGTAAGAAAGCAGAGACTGAACTGCTGGATATGATCCGTGACAAAAAAGATACTGTGCTTTGATTTCGTTATCAGAGATCAGAAAAAAGGAGCCATCGGCTCCTTTTTTGTTTGTATTCTTTTTATAGTTCCCGGCTTTACTTACCGATGCAGAACGAAGAAAAGATCCGGCCGAGCAGGTCATCGGCACTAAAGGCACCGGTTATTTCACTTAATGCCTCCTGAGCAAGTTTCAGCTCTTCTGCAACCAGCTCACCCGCGGCATAGACTTCGAGCTGTATCTTGGCTTCATCCAGACGTTCTGACGCGCGTTCTATAGCGTCCAGATGGCGGCGACGGGCGATGAAGCCACCTTCCAGCGTACCTTGGAAGCCCATACAGGCTTTTAGGTGCTCTCGTAACGCATCCAGACCTAAGCCGGTTTTTGCTGAAATCGGATAGACGGCATAGCCATTTTCTTCACCGACAGTGAGGGCTTCGCCGGTCAAATCAGCTTTGTTACGGATCACTGTGATACCGAGTTTTTCTGGTAACCGATCAACAAAATCCGGCCAGATATCGTGCGGGTTACGGGCGTCGGTTGTTGTGCCATCGACCATAAATAAGACACGATCGGCCTGTTCGATTTCTGCCCAAGCGCGTTCAATACCGATTTTCTCCACCGCATCGGTAGTATCGCGCAGACCTGCGGTATCAATGATATGCAGCGGCATGCCGTCCAGATGAATGTGTTCGCGCAGCACATCACGGGTGGTACCCGCTATATCGGTGACAATAGCCGATTCGCGGCCAGCCAGTGCATTCAACAGACTTGATTTACCAGCATTTGGCCGACCGGCGATGACCACTTTCATGCCATCACGCAGCAGCGCACCTTGCTGCGCTTCGCGTCTGACCTGAGCCAGATCGTCCATGACACCGTACAGGGCATTCGCTATTTTGCCATCTGAGAGAAAGTCGATTTCCTCTTCCGGAAAATCAATCGCGGCTTCCACATAGATACGCAGATTGGTCAGAGAATCCACCAGCTGATGAATGCGCTCAGAAAACTCTCCCTGCAATGACTGCATGGCTGAGCGGGCAGCTTGTTCGCTGGTGGCTTCAATCAGATCGGCGATGGCCTCAGCCTGCGCCAGATCCAGTTTGTCATTCATGAAGGCGCGTTCGGAGAATTCACCGGGGCGGGCCAGCCGAACACCGGTAATCGTCAATATACGACGTAACAGCATATCGAGCACGACTGGGCCACCATGACCTTGCAGTTCCAGTACATCTTCGCCAGTGAAGCTGTAAGGGGCTTTGAACAGCAGAGCGATACCTTGATCCAAAGCTTTACCATCGACATCACAGAAAGGCAGCAATTCGGCATGACGCACTTTGGGAATTTTACCCAGCACCTCTTCGGCGACTTTGGTACATAACGGGCCGGAAATACGCAGGATGCCAATCCCCCCACGACCGGGTGGCGTAGCGAGTGCGACTATCGTTTTTGTGTGCATGATGATTCTCGGAATAAGGTCTTTCTGAAATTGTAATGAATAATCAGGGGAATGCCGAATAGAAAAAGCCCCGCACTTGAGGCGGGGCTTAAGGTTTACCAGGCTGAAGAATTACTTCTTACGGCTGTGCAGACCTTTTTTCTCCAGTTGACGGAAGATAATGTTCTGTTGAGTGATAGTCACAATGTTACTGACTACCCAGTACAGGGTCAGGCCAGACGGGAACCACAGGAACATGAAAGTGAAGATGATCGGCATGAACTGCATCACTTTTTGTTGCATAGGGTCAGTTACAGTCGTCGGGCTCATCTTCTGGATGTACCACATGGTGGCACCCATCAGCAGCGGCAGCACGTAATAAGGGTCTTTAACCGACAGGTCAGTCAGCCACAGCGCAAAAGGTGCATGACGCAGCTCTACGGATTCCATCAGAGTCCAGTACAGAGCGATAAAGATAGGCATCTGGATCAGCAGCGGGAAGCAGCCACCGAGCGGATTGACCTTCTCTTCTTTATAAAGCTCCATCATGGCTTGTGACATTTTCTGACGGTCGTCGCCGAAACGCTCACGCAGCGCAGTCAGTTTTGGCTGCAGCAAGCGCATTTTTGCCATGGAGGTGTATTGCGCTTTTGACAGCGGATACATACCACCGCGGACAATCAGCGTGATCAGAATGATAGCCACGCCCCAGTTACCAACCAGACTATGCAGGAATTGCAACAGCTGGAACAGCGGCTGAGCAATGAACCACAGATAACCATAATCAACGGTCAGATCCAGATGCTGGGCTACAGTAGCCATCTGATCCTGCAGTTTTGGCCCGATCCACAGACTAGTTCCGACAACCGCTTCACTATTGGCTGCAACCGTCGTTAATGGCAGTTTGATACCAATAATAGCTTCACCACTGTCTTTCACATCCGCTTTCACATTAACGGCTTTGCTGTAAATGTGATTCTGTGCGTCAGCTTTCCCAGTCCATGCTGTTACAAAATAATGTTGCAGCATGCCGGCCCAGCCAGCCTGAGTCGCAACATCCAGTTTGGTTTCATTGATATCAGCAAACTTTACTTTTTCATAACGTTGCTCAGCAGAGGAGTATGCCGCGCCATGGAACGCGCTGGCCATCATGCCTGGGCTGCTGCTACTTTCCGGTGCTGCAATAGTCTGCTTCAGCTGACCATAGAACTGTACTTCCAGCGGCTGGGCAGACACGTTTTTAACCTGATAATCAACACCAACGGCATAGCTGTCGCGTTTCAGAACAAAACGTTTAGTGAATACATTTCCTTTGGCGTCGGTATATGCCATTGGAACAACTAATTCATCTTTACCATCAGCCAGTGAAAATTCGGTACCGCTAGCAGAATAGACCGGGCGTTCAGCCTGATTATCAACACCATCACGGCCTACTAAACCACTTTGCGCGATGTATTGACGCTGAGGTTTCTTTTCCAGCAGCACAAATGGTTTATCAGAACCCTGTGTTTCGGCCTGTTTCAGCAATTTGGCTTCAACAATGTCGCCACCCAGCGTGTCTACGGTCAGTTCCAGCACATCAGAACGCAGCGTCAGTAATGTATGTTTTACATTAGTGGCTTCGTTTTGATTAGGAACATCGCCTGTAGAGGATACAGGGACAGAACTTTCCGCGGTCGCCGGAGTTGCAGGTTTCGGTGCCTTATCAACCATCCAGCTCTGCCAGAGCATGAAGGTGACCAGCAATAAGCCGATCAGGAGGAGATTACGTTGAGGTTGCATAGTTATTTTCTTCGCTTCGATTGCTGAGGTTGCGGAACCGGATCATGGCCGCCTGAATGTAAAGGGTGACATTTTAATAGACGTTTGCCACCTAACCAAATGCCTTTTATGAGACCGTGCAGGCAAATCGCATCAATCATGTATTGAGAACAGGTTGGTGTAAAGCGGCAACGTGGGCCAAGCAGTGGACTGATGACCCATTGGTAGATTCTTATGAGTACAACTGCTAGCCATTGCTGCGGCGTGCGAGGGTGCGCCATAGCTTATCCAACAGATGTAAAAAAGCAGGGTTATCCAGATCGCGAACACCAGATTTGGCTATCACCACAATATCAATCGGCGGCAGTTCGTGCTGATGCAGGCGAAAACTTTCTCTGACCAGACGTTTAACCCGGTTACGCCAGACCGCACGTTTCAGTGCTTTTTTAGGTATAGCTAAACCCAGACGGGGATGAGTCAGTTCGTTGCGTATTGCCAGCAGAGTGATATGAGGAGAGGAGGCGCGCACGGGTTGCGCGAAGACTTTCTGGAAATTTTCGGGAGTTAACAGACGTAACTCCCGAGGAAAGGTTTGCTTGACCATTAAACGGTGGTCAGGCGAACGCGACCTTTAGCGCGACGAGCAGCCAGAACTTTACGGCCGTTCTTAGTTGCCATGCGAGCACGGAAACCGTGGTTGCGGGCACGTTTCAGTACTGAAGGTTGGAAAGTACGTTTCATAGCTATAATCCGTGAATTAACTGTACAGATTGAATGTTGCCTCCCACCGACGCGCCGATGTAATGGCGAAAACATTCATTCAAAGAGGCCGGATTTTAAACAGATAACGGACATACGTCAATCGGCCAGCCTAAAACCAGCAGAAACAAACAGCATAATCGTTGTGTTATCCGGGATCCCCCGTCATAAAGCCACGATCCGTGAAGATCGTGGCCGGCGATTATATCGGTTTATGTTCGCGGAGCAAGATCACTCTGCGTGATCTTGCTGTAATGCCTCCTGGGCAACCTGACGTGCCAGATTAAAATCGGTTTTACCTGAGCCTAATTTCGGCAGATATTCCAGCTGCAGGATCCGGGCTGGTAATAAGAGAGGGTTACACCCACCTGCTAACATAGCCTTGCGTAATTCGTCGCTATCCAGAGTCGTGGTAGTCAGCAGAATGATCTGTTCGCCTTTTTTATCATCCGGCAAGTTGACGGCGATGACTTCGGTTTCTCCGCCTAAGGCTTGCTGGGCAGCCAGTTCAACCGCGCCTAAGCTGATCATTTCACCACCGATTTTGGCAAAGCGGGAATAGCGATCAACGATAAACAGGAAGCCGTCTTCGTCCAGATGACCTTTATCTCCGGTGACATACCAGCGGCTACCATCTATATCCTTGATGACCTGTTCGGTTTTTTCCGGATTATTCAGATAACCCTGCATCACCTGAGGGCCGCCAATCAGGATCATACCGTCGCTACCGGTTGGCAGTTCTTCAAATGTTTGTGGATCCACGATTCTGACGCTTGAACCGGGCAGGGGCATGCCGACACTGCCAGGTTTACTACCGGTCTGCAGATCCCAATACTGGGTATCGAGACAATCCGGCAGGTTTACACTGGCAACCGGCGTGGTTTCGGTGGCGCCATAGCCTTCGAGAATATGTTTGTTAAAGCGGCTGAGGAAGGCTTCCCGCACGGCCGGATTCAGTTTTTCTGCTCCGGCAACCACGATCCGCAGGCTTTCCATCATTAATGGATGCACTTTCGGATGTTTGGCATATAAGCGGAAGAAGGTTGAAGTGCCACACAGGATAGTCGCCCGGTATTGTGCGACCGCTTTGGCGACACCCACCGCATCGGTTGGATCTGCGTGGCATATCACCGGAATCCCTTCGATCAGAGGCATAAACTGGTTTACGGTCAGGCCAAAGGCATGGAACAACGGCAGACAGGACATCAGAACATCCTGTTCTTGTGTGTTGACCACATCTGAAATCTGCTTCAGGTTTGCTATGATATTCTGATGGCTGAGCATGACGCCTTTCGGTAAGCCCTCGCTGCCACTGGAAAACAGGATGGCGGCCGTTTGCTGACTGTCATGGGTGTGATTACAAATATGTTTCAGTATCCGCGCAGGTAATACGCGGATGGCCAGCCAGCGCCAGAAGGTTTCGTTAAAGTGGATCTGACTGTGCAGGTCTTCCAGATAAATGAGATAACGACCTTCCAGTACCGATACGACATCAGCATTGCGTTTGCTCAGTTTTTCGATGAACCGGCGGGACGTATAGATAGTCTCAATACCGGCCTGTTCAATAGCTGCCTGCAGCGCAGACTGACTGGCGGTGTAGTTCAGGTTTACGATGGTTTTACCGGCCAGCAGGGTTGCCATGTTACAGAGCACACCGCCAGTGCTGGTGGGCAGCAACAGTCCGATATTCTGTTCGGGGCTGATTTGTCTGATCCGATGGGAAATAGCCCAGGCGGCAGTCAGCGCTTTATCGGCTGTCAGTGGTTTGGACATGCCATCGGTCAGGGATAATTTGCGGCGTTCCGCTTTTTTGACACTGCTGATCCACGCATCAGTCAGTGTTGGCAGATTTTCCACATGGCGCTGCCATGATTGTACGGAGAGATCAAACACACGTTGTTTAACCGTAGCCGCGTTACTGTCTTTGGTCTGTGGCTGACCAAAGGCAACGATAATTTCGCGGTAATAACCACTGCGGCGCAGGGTTTTCAGTTTATTCGAAGAGCGGGAGAACTGGCTGCCCCACAGGCCTCGCAGATAAAACGGCACGATCACCACATCTTCATTGACGTCGCGGCAGGCCAGTTCAAAACCACGGTGAAATTCGCCCAGATGGCCATTACGGCTGATACTGCCTTCCGGGAACAGACAGACGACTTCTCCTTGGTTCAACAGGTCGGTGATGGTTTCGAGTGAACGGCGGCTGGCGGTATTGGCAATCGGTACGCAACCATACAGACGGAACAGCCATTTCAGGTATTTGTGTTCATAGATGCTTTTTATCATGACAAAGCGGACCGGGCGCGGGCAGGCGACCTGTACGATAGCCCAGTCAATCCAGCTGACATGGTTACCCAGCAGCAGTACCCCGCCGGTTGCCGGAATATTCTGAATCCCCTGAATATCAACTTTATAGCGTTGTTTCAGCAGACTTTGTGCAATAAACAGCAGCAGTGTTTGTGGCATTTTACGGATGGTATACACACAGCCCAATACCGTGACTATCGCCATCAGATAGAGCAGGTGCTTGCCGTCGTAACCAAATTCAGCCACAACCACGGTCAGGATCAGGAAAGAGAGCATCGCGATGTTCTGGAACAGGTTGTTCCCGGCAATCACTTTACCCAGTTCATCTTCCTTACTGTGGAACTGGATCAGCGCGTTCAGCGGTACGATAAACAAGCCTCCGGCAGTACCGATCAGCAGGAAGTCGAGCGCATATAGCGTAATGCTGGTGAATTGCGGCAACATCACCAGACCAGCTGCCACACCAATGATACCGACCGGGATCAGGCTGGTGGCGATATAGTTACGAGACAAACGGGCGGCCAGTGTGGAGCCGAGCGCAATGCCTAAACCAGTGCAGGCCAAAACGCCCTGCAAAACTAACGTATTTTCGATACCTGCTGCCTGTTTGGCAAAAGCAGGGAAGGCTGCCAGTAAAACCTGACCTACCGCCCAGAACAGCGATAAACCAATCACTGACAGGCGGATCACATCGCGGGCCACGACAGGCTGTAATTCTTTCCGGAACTGTTCAGTGGTCAGGCTTTTTTTCCAGTCAAAGGCGGGCATCGGCTCTGGATGCTCCAGCGTTGGCAGGCGGTACAGCAACGCTAATTCCAGTACAGTGCAACCGACCAGCATCCAGCCGGCAGGCGCTAACGCTTGCAGGATAGGGCCACTGGTTTTGCTGCCGGTCGGGAACCAGAGTTCAAATACCACGGTAAACGCCACCGTGCCTGCCAGAATGGCAATGATAGAGAC
>SSEX01000076.1 GCA_008015085.1 Tolumonas sp.
CATATACTTTTGGTGATCATCAGCAGCGCATATTCCGGTTGCTGGAAATCTATCAGGCAGCATTACGTGCATTGATGCTACGTCCAAATACTGTCATACCAGATATTACTGACGAATCGGGAAGGAACCATTCATCAAAAGAGATAACATCATCATTATCTGGTATTGACGAAGCAGCGTTGTCTCTTTCCAATGTTGATCCTGGGCTGCTGACTAAAATTCACGATGAATTACAGCGACTAATTACTGAACTTGATTTTCAGGGTCCGACCGGCGAAAAACTATCTGTGCTGCGACGCCGTTTACTGGCTGGTATCAACAACCAAGATTTACCTTCTGTCTGTCTGGAGCTGATTGCATTGATTATCGAAGGTGCCCGCTATGAGCGAGCACAATCGTTTGCCTTTGTGCATACCATCAGCGAAAAATTACAGCAGACACATGGAGATCTGAAAAACTGCCTGGATACAGCTCAAGATCTGGCAAAGCAGGATAATCAGCATGATCGGAAACTGACTGATCAGCTACAACAAATTCAAAAGGTTGTATCAGATTCAGACTCCGTAATTGATCTGAAAAAAGTGATTCCGACACACCTGCAAATCATGCACCGCATATTGCAGGAGCGTTCAGTGCAGCAGCAAAGAGAAGAAGAGTTACTGGCAAAAATAGCAATGCTTGGCCAGCAACTGAAAGTTGCCGAAGAGGATGCCGCTAACTACAAAAACCGGCTGAACCGGCAACAACAGCGATTGCAGGTAGACACCTTAACCCAGTTACACAACCGTTCAGCCCTCGATGAACGCTTAGCGCTCGAATATAAACGCTGGATGCGTTATCAGTCACCGCTATGTCTGGCAATGGTTGACGTCGATCATTTCAAATCCATCAACGATCAATTTGGCCATCTGGCTGGCGACAAAGCACTGAAAGTGATCGCCCGCGCATTGAGTTCAGCATTGAGAGATACTGATTTTGTAGCCCGTTTTGGCGGAGAGGAGTTTGTCGTTCTGCTGCCGGGGATCAACGAAAACGCCATTCAATTGCCATTGGAAAAACTCCGTTCTGTTATCAAAAGTATTCCGTTCCGCTTCAAAGATGAACGTATATCTATCAGCATCTCGATTGGTGCCACACTTTTCCGCACCGGAGATCGGATCACTGATGCATTTGAACGAGCAGACAAAGCCTTGTATGAAGCCAAAAATGCAGGGCGGGATCGCCTCGTTATTACAATCTAAATAAAGGGTACATAATAATGATTACATACGTTAACCCTGTCGGCAGCATGGAGCTGCTTTCTCAGCTGGAGGTTGACAGCCTGCAGCAAGCAGCCGCCGGAGAGATTTACCAGCTTTACCGCAATTGTTCTCTGGCTGTACTTAACAGCGGTAGCAAAACCGACTCATCGAAAGAGATCCTTGAAAAGTTTCAGAATTTTTCCGTCAATATCATCAGCCGTGAACGCGGCGTCAAACTGGAATTATTTAATGCTCCGCAATCCGCATTCGTGGATGGAGAGATCATTCGTGGTTTACAGGAACATCTGTTTTCCGTATTACGCGACATCCTTTATGTCAGCAAACTGGAAGCTGAAATTGGCCTGAATCTGACCAGTTCCGCGCATATCACCAACCTGGTTTTTTCCATCCTGCGGAATGCACGCACCGTACGCACCGGCGAATCGCCGAATCTGGTCGTCTGCTGGGGTGGTCACTCCATTGATGATACTGAATACCAGTATGCCCGCGAGGTTGGGTATCATCTCGGGGTTCGCGAACTGAACATCTGCACAGGCTGCGGACCCGGCGCTATGGAAGGCCCAATGAAAGGTGCGGCAGTGGGGCATGCTAACCAGCGGTATGAAAACCGGCGTTATATCGGTTTATCCGAACCATCGATTATCGCCGCCGAACCGCCGAATCCGATTGTCACAGAGCTAGTGATCTTGCCTGATATCGAAAAACGACTGGAAGCTTTCGTGCGTCTTGGCCATGGTATCGTGATCTTCCCCGGCGGTGTGGGTACAGCTGAAGAACTCCTGTATATTCTTGGCATCCTGATGAACCCGGTTAATCAGCATCAGCCGGTACCGTTGATCCTGACCGGTCCGAAGTGCAGTGAACCCTATTTCCGCTCACTGGATGAATTTATCCGCGCCACACTGGGTGATGCAGCAACCCGCCACTATGAAATCATCATCGGTGATGCAGAAGCGGTCGGTCAGTCGATGAAAACAGCAATGGCTCATGTGCACGATTTCCGTAAAGCGATCGGCGATGCTTATTCCTTTAACTGGGCTCTGCATATTGAATCGGACTTCCAGCTGCCATTTGAACCTACGCATGAAAACATGGCCAAGCTCGATCTGCATTTGGATCAACCCGCAGAGAAACTCGCCTGCAACTTACGTAAAGCATTCTCAGGCATCGTTGCCGGCAACGTAAAAGATAAAGGCATCAAAGCAATCGAACAAAACGGCCCATTCAAGCTGACCGGAGATAAAGAACTGATGCTGTTAATTGATAAATTGCTTCAGGATTTTATATCCCAGCATCGCATGAAACTACCGGGTAGTACCTACATTCCCTGCTACGAAATTCAGCTTTAAAATTATGGCCCACTTGTTAATTCTGGATGCGCTGAATCTGATCCGGCGCATCTATTCTGTACAAACCAAACAATACCCTGATGATGCCGTTGCCCGGCTGATTGCCACCGATATGACCATGCAGCGTGCCGTCTCGACTATTCTGCAGGAATCCAGCCCTACTCACGTCATTGCAGTGTTTGACAGCGATGCACCCGGATGGCGCAAAGCCAGATACACGGCCTACAAAGAGGGACGGATCGTTATGCCCGATGAACTGCGGAAAGGGCTAAATCAGTTGCAGGATTCACTGTTCAAACAGGGCATTGACTCACTGGTATCAGAAACCGATGAAGCCGACGATTTGATTGCAACCCTCGTAAAACCGCTCGCTGGCAGTCAGCATCAGGTCACGCTCATTTCTACTGACAAAGGCTTCTGTCAACTACTGGATAGCGGTCTGCAAATCAGGGATTACTTCAACAAACGCTGGCTGGATCATGATTTTGTGAAACAACAGTATGGTATTCGACCTTCTCAACTGGTCGATTTCTGGGCATTAACCGGAATTAGCGGCATGAATATCAAGGGAGTGCCAGGTGTCGGGGAAAAAACAGCACAACAGTTGCTGGCGGAATTTGGCTCACTGGTACAGTTGCTACAAGCAGAGGCCGAAGATAATAAAAAAGTGAAATTGGTACAGCAACATCGAGATGACTGCCTGCTAGCTCAGGAGCTGGTCAGACTGAAAGACGATATCCCGTTGGGCTTTAACCTCCGGGATTTACGCTACCAGCCAGCAGAACAAACCTAAACGCAGGATCAAAAAGGGCGCCTTCGAATAACGATGCGCCCTTTATTTTCTGCCGCAGCGGTTAGTTATACGTTATACGCCCCGGAACGACGACGAGCTAATTTCTTTTCATCATAAACGTGGACGGTGATCTCTTCACGGTCGTGATACAGCTGTTTCGCCTGGATCACATAGTCACCTTCCAGCTCCGCCAGCCACTCCTTCAGCACCGCCAGATTATGCTCTACTTCAGCATAGCGTTTTTTCATCGGTAATTTCAGGTTGAAAATCGCCTCCTGGCAATGACCATCACGAAACCACTGTGCTATCAGGTGAGTGATGCGGGCCGGTTTTTCCACCATGTCACAGACCAGCCAGTAAGGGTTCTTTTTGGTCGGACGATATTTAAAACCGTCTTCCAGTACATGTTTCACCTGACCGGTTTCCATCAGTGATTCAGCCATTGGGCCATTATCTACTGCGGTTACCATCATGCCACGTTTGACCAGCTGGTAAGTCCAGCCGCCCGGGCAAGCGCCCAGATCCACGGCGGTCAACCCAGAACAAAGCCGATATTCATCATCTTCGACCGGAATAAACGTATAGAACGCCTCTTCCAGTTTCAGAGTGGAACGGCTTGGCGCATCTGACGGAAAACGCAGACGCGGGATCCCCATCAGATAAGGCGAATTGTTGTTCGGATAAGAATAACCAAGCCAAACAGTATCGTTTTTCAGGAAAAACAGATGCAAAACCGGCCGGCGATCATTCTCTTCCTGAGTCAGTTTACCGGCAGCACGCAACGCCTGACGCAGTGGTACACTGAATTTACGGCAGAAGGTACTCAACTCTTTCGCTTCATTAGTATCTGCCGTTTCCACACGCAGCTCACCGAATTCCGGCATACCTTCCAGCGCCTCCACGATCGGTGTAATACGATCCTGCAGGTCCAAGCCATTCAGCTGCTTAAATACAACCAGCATCTGACGGGCAAAAATCAGCTCGCGAAATGGTAAGCGACGCGCCAGCTTTTCAGCATCCGATCCGCCATAGCATTCATACAAAACAAAACCGCTGTTATCCACGACACGGGAAAAGCCGAAACACTCCAGTGCCACTGCCTTATCCTGGATCTCCGCGGCCATATCTTTTTCAAATCCCGGACGACAATAGAACATCAGGTGATTCATTTGCTCTCCCCCTTAATGGATAAAAAGGTTCAACCTGAAAAAAGGCGACACCATACACTGAAGCACACAAATATGCTGCTTTTTTAGCGGCTATTTATATCCAAGACATGAATTCATGATCTTCCTGCTGCAACAGGGCCACAATCCAGTCACGGAATGCCGCAACCTTTCCCTGCGTATCATGCCCGGGAGCCATAACCAGATAATAAGCATTGCAACTCGAAAGAGTCTGTTGCTTTTCTGGTAATATGGGAACGTCCCCCGCAGGAATACGATATCCTGAGTGAAGCTTATACAGCAGTAGATCCGGCCAATTTCCATCCCCGTAATAGATGGCAAGATCAACATCATCGATCAGGGTTCCCTCATCCTGATCGACAGCTTTAATACGCACATCAATTTCCGGATGTAACTGACTAAATTGCATAAGACGCGGCACCATCCACTGAATGGCAAACCCAGGTGGCATAGTAATCGTCAGAGTCCCTTTGGCATTGCGGGCCATCAGTCGCTCTGTCGCGTCACAAATAGCGCTGAAAATAGAGCGGATCTCCTGATAATAACCCTGCCCGTCTTCCGTCAGCGATAGACTGCGGTTGCGCCGGCGAAATAATTTCAGCCCGAGATACTCTTCCAGCGTCTTAATCTGGTGGCTGATTGCAGCTTGTGTAACAAAGAGTTCTTCTGCTGCTTTGGTAAAACTCAAATGACGCGCCGCAGCTTCAAACGCTTTAAGTGCATTCAACGGGGGAAGTTGCCGTGACATACTAAATCAGCATCCTTGAACCTTCAGAAGAAAGATCATTATATAAATCTCTTCTTTAAATAAAGAAGATATTCTCTCGAACCTGCCGCTAAATTACAGACCCAGCCAGGCACCGGATAAGCGTAAATTTGTTACAAGTTAATTACATCAATACAACGACACAAAACAGGTGAATATTTATGCATTGCAAATGAATAACAGCAGCAATCACTGATATTAAAAAAATATGAAGCACATTTATCCATAAGAATGCAAAAAGTCATCTATACTCACAAAGAAATGCAATCAGTTAGTACAATATAAAAATCTTTTGCACCATTTTGGTGATGTTATTTATATGTATGATTTATAAATAATTTTAAATAAAAAAGAATCATTTGAACCCCAATTCTATTGCCTTGAATTGGGGCGAAAATCACAGTATATTTTTTGGTTACGAGCCCTCAGAGTTAAAACAATAAAGCTGGCCCCCTAAGCCGGCTTTTTTAACGACTGCGGATGGACGCGTATCTACAGAGAGGATTAATAACGTGATGGAACCGGCGGTACCCCAACGACAAGGGATGTATGACCCCGTAAACGAACATGATGCGTGCGGTGTCGGATTTGTGGCCCATATGAAGGGTCAAAAAAGTCATAGCATTGTCGAACAGGGTTTGTTGATCCTGAAGAACCTCGACCACCGTGGTGCAGTGGGTGCAGACCCATTGCAGGGCGATGGCGCGGGTATTCTGATTCAAATCCCTGATCAACTGTATCGCGAAGAGCTGGCCAAACAAGGTATTACGCTGCCACAGGCAGGTGAATACGGTGTTGGTATGGTGTTCCTGCCGCAGGAAGCGGCGTCTCGTCTGGCTTGCCAGGAAGAGATCGAACGTGCGGTACGCGGTGAAGGCCAGATCGTTCTGGGCTGGCGAGATGTACCAGTAAACCGTGACATGCCTATGTCACCTGCGGTAAAAGCGAAAGAACCTGTCATTCGTCAGATCTTCGTTGCCCGCGATCAGGAGGTACTGGTTACTGATGCGCTCGAACGCAAACTGTACATCATTCGCAAACGTGCATCACATGCCATTCGTGCTCTGAAACTCAAACACTGCTACGAATTCTACGTGCCGTCATTCTCTGCACGTACAGTGAACTATAAAGGTCTGCTGCTGGCAGATCAGGTTGGTGTTTATTATAACGACCTGGCGGATCCACGCTGTGTATCTGCACTGGCTCTTGTTCACCAACGTTTCTCTACGAACACCTTCCCAACCTGGGATCTGGCACACCCATTCCGCATGATCGCGCACAATGGCGAGATCAACACGGTTCGCGGTAACGTGAACTGGATGCGTGCCCGTGAGCGTTCAGTCACCTCTCCAGTGCTGGGTGCCGACTTAGATAAAGTATGGCCTCTGATTTATCCAGGTCAGTCAGACTCTGCGTCGTTCGATAACGCACTGGAACTGCTGATCATGGGTGGTTACTCCATGGCTCATGCTGTCATGATGATGATTCCTGAAGCGTGGGAAAAACACTCCCTGATGGACGAAAACCGTCGCGCATTCTATGAATATCATGCAGCCATGATGGAACCATGGGACGGCCCAGCCGCTGTTGCTTTCACTGACGGCCGTCAGATTGGTGCAACGCTGGATCGTAACGGTCTGCGTCCTGCGCGTTATCTGGTGACCAAAGATGACTTGGTCGTTATGGCTTCTGAATCTGGCGTATTGCCAATCGAAGATTCCCGTATCGCTCAGAAATGGCGTCTGCAACCGGGCAAAATGTTCCTGATTGACATGGAACAAGGCCGTATCATCGATGACAAAGAGCTGAAAGACTCTCTGGCTAACTCCAAACCATACCGTGAGTGGCTGAGTAAAGTTCGTATCAACATCGACGAAATTCCGGGTGAAGCACAGCCTTTCGACAAGAAAGCCTCGCTGCTGGATTACCAGCAAGCCTTCGGTTACACCATGGAAGACGCTAAAGTTCTGCTGACTCCAATGGCAGAAAAAGGCGAAGAAGCGATCGGCTCTATGGGTAACGATGCCGCTCTGCCAGTGCTTTCCAGCAAAAATAAAGTGCTATACAACTACTTCCGTCAGTTGTTCGCCCAGGTAACCAACCCGCCGATCGACCCGATCCGCGAAGAGATGGTTATGTCGCTGGTGTCTTTCATCGGCCCGCGTCCAAACTTGCTGAACAATGCAGATATCAATCCACCGATTCGTCTGGAAGTAGCTCAGCCAATTCTGAATGCAGCGAAAATCGAGAAGATCCGCAACATTCAGCAATACACGAATGGCAAATTCCGTTCACATGAACTGAATATCTGCTATCCGGCTGCGTGGGGCAAAGAAGGTATTGAAGCCCGTCTGGCCTCTCTGGCTGCTGAAGCTGAAGATGCGGTACGTGGCGGCGCCAACATTCTGTTGATCTCTGACCGTACACTGGATCGTGACCATATCGCTATTCCAGCTCTGCTGGCTACGTCAACTGTTCACCTGCACCTGGTGAAAAAAGGTCTGCGTACCAATACTGGTCTGGTGGTTGAAACCGGTTCTGCACGTGAGACTCATCACTTTGCGTTGCTGGGTGGTTACGGTGCTGAAGCTGTTCATCCATGGCTTGCTATGGAAACCCTGCGTGAAATGGCGGGCGGTGATGCAGCCAAAGAAGAGAAATACGTTGCTAACTTCGTGAAAGCAGTTGGCAAAGGTCTGTGCAAAGTCATGTCTAAGATGGGTATCTCCACTTACATGTCTTACACCGGCGCACAAATCTTCGAAGCGGTTGGTCTGAAGAAAGCATTTGTAGACAAATACTTCTCCGGCACCCCATCTAAAGTCGAAGGTATCGGCCTGTTCGATGTAGCAGAAGAAGCAATCCGCATGCATGAAGGCGCATTCTCTGCTGACCCAGTACTGGAAAACATGCTGGAAACCGGCGGTGAATACGCATTCCGTATCCGCGGTGAAGATCACCTGTGGACACCAGACGCCATTGCTAAGCTGCAACACTCTACTCGTAGCGGTAAATACGAGAGCTACAAAGAGTATGCGAAGATCATCAACGACCAGACTAAACGTCATCTGACACTGCGCGGTTTGTTTGAGATCAAGAAAGCAGCCGAACCAGTTCCGTTGGAAGAAGTTGAATCAGCAAAAGAGATCGTTAAACGTTTCGCTACCGGTGCAATGTCGCTGGGTTCTATTTCTACCGAAGCGCATACCACACTGGCTGTCGCGATGAACCGCATCGGCGGCAAATCTAACACCGGTGAAGGTGGTGAAGACGCAAACCGTTTCATCCCGGTTAGCCAGCCTACCCTGCTGTCTGAAATTATCGGTAAATCACGTATCGAACGTGATCTGGAACTGCAAGCGGGTGACAGCTTACGTTCAGCGATCAAACAGGTTGCTTCTGGTCGTTTCGGTGTCACCGTTGAATATCTGGTGAATGCTGATCAGATCCAGATCAAGATGGCTCAGGGTGCTAAACCAGGTGAAGGTGGTCAGTTACCTGGCGATAAAGTTTCTGAATATATCGGTAAACTGCGTCACTCCGTACCGGGTGTAGGTCTGATTTCTCCACCTCCGCACCACGATATTTACTCGATCGAAGATTTGGCTCAGCTGATCCACGATCTGAAAAACGCCAACCCAGCGGCCTCTGTTTCTGTGAAACTGGTGTCTGAAGTGGGTGTTGGTACGGTTGCTGCGGGCGTATCCAAAGCGAAAGCAGACCACGTAGTAATCGCAGGCCACGATGGTGGTACCGGTGCATCGCCACTGTCTTCTATCAAATATGCCGGTTCTCCGTGGGAACTGGGTCTGGCAGAAACACAACAGACTCTGGTACTGAACCGCCTGCGTGGTCGTATCCGCGTACAGGTTGACGGTCAGATCAAAACCGGTCGTGACGTTATCATCGGTGCACTTTTGGGTGCAGATGAATTCGGTTTCGCAACCGCGCCACTGGTGGTTGAAGGCTGTATCATGATGCGTAAATGCCATCTGAACACCTGTCCAGTTGGTGTTGCAACTCAGGATCCTGAGCTGCGTAAACGCTTCTCTGGTCAACCAGAACACGTTGTGAACTACTTCTTCTTCGTCGCTGAAGAAGTGCGTGAACTGATGGCTGAAATGGGTATCCGTAAGTTTGAGGACCTGATTGGCCGTTCTGACCTGCTGGATAAACGTGCCGGTGTTGAACACTGGAAAGCACAGGGTCTGGACTTCAGCAATGTGTTCTATCAGCCGCAAGTTGCCGCTGATGAACCTCGTCTGCATGCCGGTACTCAGGAC
>SSEX01000033.1 GCA_008015085.1 Tolumonas sp.
ACCAATCGCTGTGATCAACAGCATGGATTACGGCATGATGCGTGGCGATAAGATCCTCGCCGACGCAATCGCTATGATGGGTTGATGTAGTAGTTATAACCCCCTGTATAACTTACTGTCTCCGGAGACAAATTATGTCCCACGCATTTTTTGATTTTATCGAAAATACCATCAGCCCGATCGCCGCTCGGGCAGGTACTCAACGTCACATCATGGCTGTTCGTGACGGCTTTATCGGTGCGATGCCATTCATGATCGTAGGTTCATTCCTGCTCGTGTTTGCGTTCCCGCCATTCTCGCCAGAAACAACCTTCGGCTTCGGGCAGTGGTGGCTGGCAATGTCAAAAGAATATTTCAACGAAATCATGACCCCGTTCAACATGTCGATGGGGATCATGGCTTGTTATATCAGTGCGGGTATTGCTTATAACCTGGCACAGAGCTACAAAATCGACGCGTTCCCTTGTGCGATGCTGTCGCTGATGACCTTCCTGCTGATTGCCGCGCCAATGAAAGACGGCTCTCTGCCAGCGAACTTCCTCGGTGGTACCGGTATCTTCACCACTATCATTGTCGGTATTTATGTCACCGAGCTGATGCGCTTCCTGAAAGTGCGTAATATCGGTATCAAACTGCCTGAACAGGTACCGGAAAAAATCCGTCAGTCGTTCAACCTGCTGATTCCGGCGCTGGTGGTGATCCTGACCATTTACCCACTGAACCTGTTTATGCAACATCAGTTCGGTATGATCCTGCCTGACGCAATCATGGCGGTGTTCAAACCTCTGGTTTCTGCAGCGGATTCTCTGCCTGCCATTCTGTTTGCGGTATTCCTGGCACACATTCTGTGGTTTGCCGGCATCCATGGTGCTGCGATCGTGGGTGGTATTCTGCAGCCTTTCTTCCTGGTAAACCTGGGTCTGAACCAAGCAGCGCTGGCGGCTGGTCAACCACTGCCTCACACCTTCGTTGAGCCATTCTGGTCGTTCTTCATCGTTCTGGGTGGCTCCGGTGCGACTTTAGGTCTGGTGCTGCTCTACATGCGTAGTAAATCAGCTCACCTGCGCTCCATCGGTAAACTGGGTATCGTTCCTGCCTGCTTTAACATCAACGAGCCGGTGATTTTCGGTAGCCCAATCGTGATGAACCCGGTGCTGTTCTTCCCATTCATTGTGGTTCCGATGGTGAATGCAACGATCGCATGGTTTGCAGCCAGTTCTGGTCTGATTGGCAAAGTGATTTCTCTGGTGCCATGGACTGCGCCTGCGCCAATCGGTGCGGCATGGGGTGCTGGCTGGGTGGTCACGAACGGTTTGCTGGTTGTCGCGCTGATTGTGATTGACCTGCTGATCTACCTGCCATTCTTCAAAGTGTATGAAAAACAGCTGCTGGCTCAGGAAGCTGAGAACGAGGCTGACATGCAGGCTCAGACTGCGTAATTAACAAATAAGAATAGGAAATTTGGCAATGAGCGAACAAGCTGAATTCAATCTGGAATCCACCGTCATGGAACTTATCATCAACGCAGGCGAAGCGCGCAGCTTCGCCATGCAGGCCCTTCGGGCTGCCAAGCAGCACAACTGGGCACAGGTTGATGTGTTACTGACACAAGCGTCACAAGCGTCAAAACGTGCACATGACGTACAAACCATGCTGATTGGTCTGGATGAAGGCTGCGGCAAAATCCCGGTTAACCTGATCATGGTACACGCACAGGATCACATCATGACCTCTATGCTGGCTCGCGAAATGATTGAAGAGCTAATCGAAGTACACAAACTGTTAAGTAAGGATGAGAGATAACATGAGTGTATTTCCGAAAGACTTTCTGTGGGGCGCCGCCACTGCTGCCTATCAGGTAGAAGGGGCACATGATGTGGATGGGAAAGGGCTGTCCAACTGGGACGTCTATTCCCACCTGCCAGGCACCACGTATATGGGTACCAACGGTGATGTCGCAGCCGATCATTACCACCGTTTCAAAGAAGACGTGGCTCTGATGGCCGAACTTGGCATGAAGAGCTACCGCTTCTCGGTTTCATGGCCGCGGATTTTCCCGAAAGGTCGTGGTGAGGTGAATGAGGCTGGCGTGAAATTCTACAGCGACCTGATAGATGAGCTGCTGAAACATGGCATCGAGCCAATGCTGACCATGTATCACTGGGATCTGCCACAGGCGCTGCAGGATGAAATCGGTGGCTGGGAATCACGCGAAATCATTGATGCGTTTGAAGGCTATGCCCGTCTGTTGTATGAACGCTTCGGTGATCGCGTCAAACTGTGGGCCACCTTTAACGAAACCATCGTCTTTACTGCGTTTGGTTATCTGACGGGCATGCATCCACCGGGAGTCAAAGATCCGAAACGTGCCATTCAGGCCTGTCACCATGTGTTTATTTCTCATGCCCGTGCGGTGGAAACCTTCCGCAACATGGGTGTGCAGGGTCAGATCGGCTTCGTCAACGTGATGCAGCCTAACGACCCGATCAGTGATAAGCCGGAAGATGTCAAAGCCTGTGAATTTGCCGAAGGCTGCTTTACTCACTGGTTCTTTGATCCGGTGCTGAAAGGCGAATATCCGGCAGAGTTGCTAGCCATGTCTCAGGCGGCATTTGGTGTACCTGAATTTGCACCCGGCGATGCTGACCTGCTGAAAAACAACATCTGTGATTTCATCGGTCTGAACTACTACAAACGTGAAATGATCGCCGCCAACAACGATGTCGATGGTTTTGCGATGAACACGTCAGGACAAAAAGGCTCCGGTCAGGAACTGGGCTTTAAGGGTCTGTTCAAAATGGTGCGCAACCCGAACGGTCGTTATACCGACTGGGACTGGGAGATTTATCCTGAGGGTCTGACCGATGCCATTCTGCGCATCAACAAACGCTATGGCAACGTACCGATCTACATCACCGAAAACGGTCTGGGTGCGAAAGACCCTATCGTCAATGGTGAAGTCTTGGATCAGCCCCGTATTGATTACCTGCGGGATCATATTCAGGCGACCGCAGAAGCGATCAAGCTGGGTGCCGATGTGCGGGGTTATTACCCTTGGTCGTTCATTGACCTGCTGTCATGGCTGAATGGTTACCAGAAGCAGTACGGTTTTGTTTACGTTGACCATGAGAACAATCTGGCGCGTAAGAAAAAACTGAGCTTCGGTTGGTATCAGAACGTGATCCGCACCAATGGCGAAGTACTGTAAATTACAATCCCCTCTCTGATGAGGGGATTTTTATTTCCGGATATGTAGATCGTATTAAAATCCGATATCACTAATATTCGTGAGGTTAATATCGCGACAATGAGTGACATCGCTTGCGGTAGCCACCATCAACGCTGATAATTCACAGTTCGGGCTGAAAAGCCACGGCATGAAGATTTATGGAATTGATAATATGGCGACAATAACCGATGTATGCCGTTTGGCAGGCGTATCAAAAGCCACTGTATCCCGTGTGCTGAATAATACCGGACAGGTAAAAGAAGCAACCCGTGAACAGGTCTATAAAGCCATTCAGGAACTGAATTATCGTCCTAACAGTCTGGCGCAGGCGCTGGCTACCCAGCGTTCGAATACCATCGGGCTGATCCTCTCTGATTTCAACGGTAACTTCTTCGGTGATCTTCTGCGTCAGGCCGCACAAAGCGTGGAACTGGCCGGTAAGCACCTGATCGTTACCGATGGTCATGATAATCCGGAACGCGAAATTGCGGCGATTAACATGCTGGTTGATCGCTGCTGCGACGCCATCGTGCTTTACAGCCGTTTCATTCCGGAAGAAAAACTGATGGAGATGATTAATGAATTGCCGGTTCCGCTGGTCGTCATGAACCGTCAGTTGCCGAAAGCGCCCGATCGCTGCATTGTATTTGCCCAGCAGGAAGCCGCCCATGCAGCGGTAACTCATTTGCTGGAGCTGGGACACCGCGATATCGCTTGTATCACTGCACGTATGCATACGCCTACCGCAAAGGCCCGTTTACAGGGTTACCGCGATGCGCTGGCTGATTACGGTATTCCGTACAACCCTAATCTGGTCGCCCACGGTGAAAACCTGATCCCCAGTGGTTATACCGCCTGTCAGGAATTGCTGCGCGGCGGGAATAAATTCAGCGCGCTGTTCTGCTGTACCGACAACATGGCTGAAGGGGCTTACCGCGCACTGAGTGAAGCAGGCCTGAAAATTCCGGACGATGTCTCGGTATTTGGTTTTGATAACGAGCAGATGACCGCATTTATGACGCCGTCACTTTCCACCGTCAATATTCCGGTGATCGACATGACTAAGACGGCCATTGAGCAGGCCATCAAACTGATTAACGGCGAAAACACCTTTGCCATCCCGTTATTCCACGGTGAGCTGGTATTACGCGAATCTAGCAGCCCATATAAACACCAAAATAATACCCAAAGTAATTGAAATTGCAGCTAGGCGGCAAATGAACGAATCCCCATGAGCCGCCCATCAACGACGCTGCAGTTTCAAGTACGAAGGGGATAAGAGCCTCCGCAGAGGCTCTTTGTTTATCAGCGCAATTTATGCTGCCACTGTTTCACCAGCGCATAAATCGCTGGGATCACCAGTAACGTCAGAATGGTGGATGAGACCATGCCACCCACCATCGGAGCCGCAATCCGCCGCATCACTTCCGAGCCGGTACCAGTACCCCACATAATCGGCAGCAAACCACACATGATGGTCACCACCGTCATCATTTTTGGTCGCACCCGCTCCGCTGCCCCCACCACGATCGCCGTATAGAGATCAACAATGCTCGGTGTCTGGTTATCCGTTAACTGTGATAACTTTTCCTTCCACGCATGTTCCAGATAGATCAGCATGATGACGCCGGTTTCGGCGGCAACCCCCGCCAGTGCGATAAAACCGACCGCTACCGCCACCGACCAGGCGTAATTGAGCCACCACATCAGCCAGATCCCGCCCACCAGCGCAAACGGCACGGACAACAGCACGATCAGGCTGTCGGTCAGATTGCGGAAGTTGAGATACAGCAGCAGGAAGATAATCAGCAGTGTAAACGGCACTACAATCGCCAATCGTGCTTTAGCGCGTTCCATATATTCAAACTGCCCGCTCCAGCTTAAGTGATAACCCGGCTCCAGCTTGACCTGCTGCGCTACTGCCGCCTTGGCATCCGCAACGTAGGAGCCGATATCGCGATCACCCAGATCGACATAGACATACGCTGACAGTTCGGCATTCTCCGTACGGATGCTTGGTGGACCCTGTTCCAGCCGCAGGCTGGCCATCTGCCCAAGCGGCACCAGTCCGGAAGCAGTCGGCACCAGCACCTCACTGGCGATCCGTTGCGGGGTATCTCGCAGTTCACGCGGATAACGCAGGATCACGCTGTAGCGTTCACGTCCTTCTACGGTATTGGTGATCGTCTCCCCGCCCAGTGCCGAAGCGATGACCTGCTGCACGGTGTTGATAGAAACACCATAACGCGCCAGCGCATCGCGATCAGGTAACAGCGTCAGGTAATAGCCGCCGGTGATGCGTTCCGCATAGGCACTGCGGGTTCCTGGCACTTGTTTCACCGCTTGTTCCACCTGACGGGCGATGCGCTCAATACCCGCCAGATCGGGGCCAAACACCTTGATACCGATCGGCGTGCGGATACCGGTCGAGAGCATGTCGATACGCGCACGGATTGGCATCGTCCAGGAGTTAGCCACACCCGGCATTTTCACCGCTTTATCCAGTTCATCCACCAGTTTTTCCGGTGTCATCCCCGGACGCCATTCGGATTCCGGTTTCAGATTCACCACCGTTTCAAACATCTCCAGCGGCGCGGGATCAGTGGCGGTATTCGCGCGTCCGGCCTTACCAAAAACCGACTCCACCTCCGGGAACGATTTGATGATGCGATCCTGCTGCTGCATCACCTCTGCCGCTTTGGTCACACTCATACCCGGTAATGCCGCTGGCATAAACAGCAACGTACCTTCATGCAACGTTGGCATAAACTCCCTACCGATCTGCTTGAGCGGGATCCAGGTGACCGCCAGCATCACCACTGCCAACAGAATGGTGGTTTTCTTAAAGCGCAGCACCAGTGAAATAAAGGGTTTGTAGCCGGCAATCAGTATCCGGTTAATCGGGTTTTTCTGCTCAGCAATGATGTGGCCGCGAATGAACAGCAACATCAGTACCGGCACCAGCGTGACTGACAATAGCGCCGCAGCCGCCATCGAGAAGGTTTTGGTAAATGCCAGCGGACTGAACATCCGGCCCTCCTGCGATTCCAGCGTAAACACTGGCAGGAAAGAAACCGTGATGATCAGCAGTGAGAAAAACAGTGCCGGGCCGACCTCTTTACAGGCTTCATAGATGATCGCCCGCCGGGGTGTACCGGGCACAGCCCGCTCCAGATGCTTGTGGGCGTTTTCCACCATCACGATGGCTGCGTCAATCATTGCGCCAATCGCGATGGCAATACCGCCGAGACTCATAATATTGGAGTTCAGCCCCAGCCAGTGCATACCGATAAATGCCGCCAGAATACCGACCGGCAACATCAGGATCGCCACCAGCGCACTGCGCACATGCAGCAGGAATACGATGCAGACCAGAGCAACAATCGCGCTTTCTTCCAGCAAGGTGTGTTTGAGGGTATCAATTGCACGATAAATCAGTGATGAACGATCATACACCGGCACCACCTCGGTGCCTTGTGGCAGGCTGGCTTGCAGGTTTTGCAGTTTCGCCTTCACCTGTTCAATCACATTCAGCGCATTTTCCCCGCTGCGGGCAACGACAATACCGGAGGCCACTTCGCCTTCGCCATTCAGCTCGGTCAGGCCGCGCCGCTCATTGGGGGTGAGTTCAACCTGCGCCAGATCGCCGACCCGTACTGGCGTACCATTGACCGATTTCACCACCAGTTGACGAATATCATCCAACCCACGCAGATAGCCCTTGGCACGCACCATGAATTCCGTTTCCGCCAGCTCAATCACGCGGCCACCGACATCCTGATTGTTATTGCGGATGACCTCCATCACCTCGAGCGGCGAGATGTTGTAGGCTTGCAATTTACGCGGATCGAGCACCACCTGATATTGCTTCACGAAGCCACCTACACTGGCGACTTCCGCCACGCCCGGCGTTGCTGAAAGCGGGTAGCGCAGCGTCCAGTCCTGCAGCGAACGCAGCGCCGCCAGCGACTGATTCTTTGCCACCAGCGCATACTGATAAACCCAGCCTACCCCGGTGGCATCCGGCCCCAGCGTGGGTGTTACTCCCGAAGGCAGCTTGCCGGAGACGCCATTGAGGTATTCCAGCACCCGCGAACGGGCCCAGTAGAGATCGGTGCGGTCTTCAAAAATGACATACACGAACGATGAGCCAAAGAAGGAGTAACCCCGTACCACCTTGGCTTTCGGCACCGATAACAGCGCCGATGTCAGCGGATAGGTCACCTGATCTTCCACCACCTGCGGCGCCTGTCCCGGATAGTCGGTGTACACAATCACCTGCACATCCGACAGATCTGGAATGGCATCCAGCGGGGTTTTCATCACCGCATAGATACCCCCGGCAATCGTCAGCAAGGTCAGCAGCAGCACCAGAAAAATGTTGTGCAGCGACCAGTGGATCAGCCTCTGTAACATGGTTACTGCCCTCCCATCGAAGAGAATGCCGCCTGCAGATTACTTTCCGAGTCGATCAGAAAGTTCGCCTGCGTCACCACTTTTTCCCCTTCCTGTAGGCCACTGACTGCGATTTGCCGTTCACCCTGCGCAATCTCGCCTCGGGCCAGCACTTTTACCTGCCGGGGAACATACTGGCCTTCCCCTTTATCAATCAGCACCACCTGACGGTGCCCGGAATCAATCAGTGCCGATTCAGGGACCACTAACTGTGCCGCACCAGTTGCCGTTGATTGCAGTTGTGCTTCGGCATACATGCCGGGTTTGAGTTTGCCATCGGGATTCGCCAGTTCGATACGAACCTGCACGGTGCGGGTGTCACTGTTCAGCGTCGGATAGATAAAAGCCACCTTGCCGGTAAACCGCTGTGACGGATAGGCATTCACGCGCACAGTGACCGGTTGACCTGGCTGTACTGCAGCCAGATCCTGCTCGAACACTTCCGCCAGCAGCCAGAGTTGCGACAGATCAGCGACCTGATACAACACCTCACCAGCGGTAAATTTCATGCCCTGCGTGATATTTTTCGTCAGCACGACGCCGTTGACCGGAGAAACATAAGGCAACGTACGTTTCGCCGCACTGCCGGCGGCCAGTTGTTTGATCGACGATTCGGGAATGTCCCAATACCTCAGACGACTCAGCGCCGCACTGCCCAGATTACTGGAAAGCTGTGGATTCGCCTGATTTTGTAGTGCAATACGGTATTCCTGCTGCGCGGCAATCAGTTCCGGACTATACAGCTCAAACAACGGCTGACCGCGTTTAACCTGCTCACCGGTGGCATTGACATACAGTTTATCAACCCAGCCATCGAGTTTACTGGTGATGGTGAATTGTCGGCGTTCATCGACGGCAAACATGCCCACGGCTTTCACCTGACGGGAAAGCTGTGCCCATTTTACGGGAACAGAGGTAACGCCGAGATTCTGCCGGCGCACCGCATCAATTTTCACCAGCCCTTTTTCTGCGGGCGCGTCATCGGCATAGACGGGAATGTAATCCATTCCCATGCTGTCTTTTTTCGGCACAGGCGAGGTATCCGGCTGGCCCATCGGGTTACGGTAATACAGCACTTTGCGCTCTTTCGGCGCGGCATTGACCTCGTCAGCATAGACCGGAATGTAGTCCATCCCCATGCTGTCTTTTTTCGGCACAGGGGAAGTATCCGGCTGGCCCATCGGATTCCGGTAGTAGAGAACTTTTCGCTCGGCCGGTTGGCTGGTTGCACTGGCATTCGCACCCTGATGAGCAAACCAGCCATAACTCGCCGCACCGCCAGCCAGAACACCCACCACGAGCAGTAACAATGATGATATTTTCATACCCGACTCCACACCCGGCTCTCAGCCGGGCGTTTATAAACCTTAATCAATGATCGGTTTGGTTCCGCATTACATGGTGTGCAGCGAAACAATCGTCGGGGCTTCACCTTCATTGGTGGTGAACATCGCCATGATGCTCTGTCCCGGTTGCAGACCTTCCAGCAATTTGGCGTCCGCGACTTTAAATGGCATGGTCATCGCCGGCCATTGCAGCTCAGTCACGGCATCATGCTCCAGCGTCACCTGCAGATTTGCGTTATCGACTGCGACCACGCGGCCATTCAGCGGATAGGTCTTTTGCTGTGTTGCTGACATCGTCATGCCCTGCATCTGGCCCATATCATGTGACATGGTTTCTGCGGCCTGCACGCTGATAGCCAGCAGTGAACTCAGGGTTAAAGTAATCAAACGGGTAGCGGTAGTTTTAATGAACGTCATTTCTCATATCTCCGAAGACAGATTGCGTACCAGCAAAGCCGGTAAAAAAGCATCACAAAGCACTGACAGAAAGCGTCAGTTCAGCAGGCGAAAACGCCCGATCAGTTCAGACGAGATGAGAAAGCGGAGGGGGCGAAAGCACGCCCGGAATGAAATCACTGTATAAAGCAACAACAGCAGGCACAGGGTGATGCAGAGCTGCAGCAAGTTCGCGCCATGGCGATACGGCGGGTGGAACACCGGAGCAAAGAGGCAGACAACTGGCACAATGTGAATCATGAGATGACATATCATGCGACATCGGATGTGCTGACTGTTTAGCTATCGACTCCGACGGCATCATTTCATGGCATGACGAAGCCATCGCCGGATCAGCGGCCTCCATGGATGCCGCCTGTTGGGTCTCTGCCGGATAAGCATTCAGTTCGGCATGGGTCATCGACTGCCATGCAGCAACGGATTGGAACGGGATCCAACCTGCTATCAGCATTATCAGTATCAAACCAGCACGTCGCAGCACAGAACGCTTCCTATAGAACACTCAGATCAAGCATAAACAACCAAACCACCCGGCTCAAGATTACCATAGTGGTAAGGTTGCAAATATTTTAGGCTAATCCGCGTAGCCAGCTAATTTCTTCTGCCCAGATATCCGGATTAACCGTTTCCAGAATCAGCGGAATGCGATCAAACCGGCTGTCACGCATGATGAATTCAAAAACAGCCGTACCGAGATTGCCTTCCTGCAAGCTATGATGACGATCAACGCGGCTGCCAAACGTGCATTTAGCGCCGTTAATATGCATGCCTTTCAGATAGTTAAAGCCAACCACCCGATCAAACTCAGCGAAGGTCGCCGCACAGGTTTCTGGCGTACGCATATCGTAACCGGCCGCAAAGGCATGGCATGTGTCGTAACAGACGCCAACGCGCGATTTGTCTTCCACCCGCTCAATGATGGCAGCCAGATGCTCAAAGCGCCAGCCGAGATTGGTACCCTGCCCGGCTGTATTTTCAATCACCGCCGTCACGCCCTTGGTGATATCCAGCGCGATATTAATCGACTCGGCAACGCGACGCAGACTCTCCTCCTCCGGCAAGGTATTGAGATGACTGCCCGGATGAAAGTTCAGATAACACAGCCCCAGCTGCTCACAACGCTGCATTTCATCAATGAAAGCATTACGGGATTTTTCCAGCGCTTCGGCTTCAGGGTGGCCAAGATTAATCAGATAGGAGTCATGCGGCAGGATCTGCTCTGGCAGAAAACCGGCTTTTTCACAGGCATGACGAAAAGCACTGATGGTTTTACTCGTGAGATCCGGTGCATGCCACTGGCGCTGATTTTTCGTAAACAGCGCAAAGGCATTGGCACCAATTTCCACAGCCCGCTCAACAGCCAGTTCGATACCACCTGCGGCACTGACATGCGCTCCAATATATTTCATTCTCTTCCGCCTTGTTTGTCCTGTTGCAACCCGACCTGTCGCTGCAATACCTACACACATCTACGCAAGGCAACGTTTACCGGATCATCTGTCAAACGAATCAACCACATGCGCGTTACCCCACAAGTTGGTTATTCACCGTAACACCATATCTTATTTTGCGAATCACTTCACAGACCATGACAAAGCATCATGACAGAGTGATAAAAGATATTAATAATCTCATTTGAGACCAATCAGGAGTATTCTTTGATGAAAAAGATTTTTCTCTGCTGCGCCGCCGGTATGTCTACCAGTATGGTCGTGAATAAAATGCGCCAGGCAGCTACACAGAAAGGGATCGAGGTCGAAATCAATGCCGTTGGCATGGAAGAATTTGAAGCAACATTACCGAATTATGACTGCTGCCTGCTGGGCCCGCAGATCCGCTACAAGTTCGATGAGTTTAAAAAGAAAGCCAGCGAACTGAATAAACCGATCGCGATTATTAACAGCATGGATTACGGCATGATGCGCGGCGATAAAATTCTCGCCGAGGCGTTGGCATTAATGAGTTAACACTATCCCCCGCTACACCCCTTATCATCGATACCTTGAGGGCGTAAGCCCTCTTTTTTTTATAAGTCTCAATCGAGGTTGAATTTTAAAAAAATACATTTTTGTCATCTAAATGTATTTCCGGATTTCATATTTTTGTCACGTAAACTTCATACAGTGCGGAAAGATGGCTCACTTCCGGTACTATCTTTATGAAAATAGCCCTTTTTTCACGCTTATCATCCTTCCTGCTATTCCTGCTGGCCTGCCTGCTCTGCGGCACCCTGTACCTGCAAACCAAACAGCAGAGGCAATGGGAACAACAACAAGCAGCCTATCAAACCATTCAGGATAAACTCAGCATCACTACGCAACGTCTGGTTGCAGAGTATCTGCGCAGTGGCAACAGTACTTACCTGAGTAACGCCGCCAGCCAGCTCAAGCAGCTGAGTTCAGATTTGGCGTCATTCCCGGCAGAACAAACTGCCGCAGCACAGAAAGCCATGCAGCTACTGCAGGAAAAGATGCAGGGCGACTATCTCTCCGCCGGTAAATTATCCGGTAATACGTCACAATTACTGATGAATGCGGAAGGTGAGCTCAACGATGCACTGCGCCAGATCCAGAAACAGGCGTTAACCAGCCAGCAGCCTGACCATAATCGTTATCTGCAGTTAAGCAGTGAAATGCAGGCCGGTATGCTGAAAATTGCACAATTGCGGGAACAGCTATTACTCAAGGCAACGCCTGCGTTACAGCAAGCCCTGCAATTCGAACTGAACTATCTGGCTGAACATCTGCAACAGCTGAATACGCTGCCTAAACTGGCAGATCTGCAAACTAACGGAGAACAGGATGAATTCTCGCTGACACAGACTACGCCAGAATATCCACTGGATGAACCACTGAATACATTAAGCAGTGTTATTGCGCGTTATCCGAAAGAAATCAGTAACACCAACCAGCTGCTGCAACGACAACAACAAATGAAAGTACAGCTACAAACGGACTTTACCCAACTGGAGCAGCAGGTACATCAAGTCGGGGAGCAAATCAAAACCCAGCAGCAACAAAGCCGCCAGCATGCCACTATTTTGCTGGGTTCACTGGGCATTATTCTTGTTTGCTATGCACTGGGGGCCTGGTTGTTCCAACAACGGGTCATTGTAAAGCGATTACAACAACTGCAGCGGGCTTTTCATGAGCTGGCCTCCAGCGGCCAGATGGAACATCTTCCGGTCGTGAATGCAAACAGTGAGTTAGGCATGATTGCCACCAGCTTCAATCAATTACTAACCAAATTACAGACCGATCAACAACGAAAGGCCGAACAGCTGGAACATATTACCCGGCAGCTACACAGTATGGTCAGTGAAGTTCAGCTGATGGAGAAAAATGCCACTCAGGCACAAACCACCATCGAGCAAGGGCATCTGACACTGAATCAGTTGCAGGAGCTGGCAAATCAGGTTGAACTGGCCGCGTCGACCATCACTGATTTGGGTGCGGCCAATGATCAGGTGATGCAACGAAGTCAGCAGGTGGTTACCGTATTGCATGAAGCCACCAGCATGACGCGTGAACAATCAGAAGAGTGCCAGCAAGCGCTGGTCAGCTGGCAGATGGCGATGGATGATGCCACCCGGATAGTCGATGCCATCAGTCATATCGCCGAACAGACCAATTTGCTGGCGCTGAATGCCGCCATTGAAGCAGCCCGAGCGGGTGAACATGGGCGGGGATTTGCGGTCGTGGCTGACGAAGTGCGTAATCTTTCCGGCCATACCCAAAAATCACTGACCCAGATCCTCAGTATTTTCCAGCAACTGAAACAGGCATCAAACCAGCTGGGCGACAGCATTGGCAGCATTGCTAATGCCACGATACATCAGAATGACCGGGTCAATGCACTGGCCGAAAACGCCCAACAAGTTCGGGAAACGCTGGTACACAGCGCGCAAATGGCGAAACAAGGTAATCAGCATGCCCAGGCTCAGGTCGAACAGCTGACATCGTTTGGTTCACTGATGGCGGAGATGCAGCAACAATCCGGCTATGTGGCTGAGCTGTCGTTGCAGGTAGCTCAACGGATTGCCGCACAGGCCCGCTCAATTACTGAGACGTTAACGACCTAACATTAATTAGCTAGGTAAGAGACAATCGGTAACAGATAAGTGACCATCGGCGGCAGGGATGCCGCCGCTAAGCCTACATGGATGTATTTATGGCGGGTCAACGTTCTGTTATCGATTGGCGTTAGATACCACATACACATCAAACCGGTTACTCTTGGTTTCGATACTCATACTCGGGGTTTTGTCATTCAGATACCCCGCGTAGTCAGGCCGTTTCACAACCACCCGCTTACCGGCTACCGCTAAGGCGGCAGGTAATAAGGCATCCGCATCCAGATCCGGGCCAACCAGCGACTGAAACACCCGCATCTCTTTTTTCACTAAGGCGGATTTCTGCCGGTGCGGAAACATCGGGTCAAGATAAACCACATCCGGGGTAAAACCCAGCTGCTGCAGATTTTCCAGTGCTGATCCCGCTCGCAGCGACATCCGATCACGCATCCATTCACCGATCTCTGCGTCCTGTTGTGCGCGTTGCAGGCCATCTGCCAATAATGCAGCCACTACCGGGTGTCGCTCCAGCATGGTGACCTGACAACCCAGCGAAGCCAGCACAAAGGCATCACGTCCCAATCCTGCCGTCGCATCAACGACAGTGGGATTCGCCCCTGATTTCAGCCCCACCGCTTTGGCAATCGACTGCCCCCGGCCACCACCGAATTTACGCCGGTGCGCCACAGCTCCTTCAACGAAATCGACAAACACCGGGCCCAGCTTCGGTTCATCCAGTTTGCGTAGCTCCAGATGTCCATCGCTCCAGGTTAGCGAAAACGGTGCCTCAGTCTGCAGCGACTGTAAATCAGCAGCCAGCGCATGTGCTTGTAGGGTATGTTCGGTATTGTCTGCGAGGACTTGGATGGGGTACATGCCGGCTCCTGATGGATGACGCTAGGCTCAATGAGCCGGCATTGTATAACAAAATGAAGCGGGCTCAGACAGGATGTGTACTAACCCGTTGCAGATAAGTCACCAGATCGTCAAACGCCAACGGCTTACTGAAAAGGTATCCCTGAATAAAAGCGCATTGCCGCGCCTGCAGATACGCCAGCTGATCACGGGTTTCCACCCCTTCAATAATCAGCGACATACCGAGGCTATTGACCAGATTAATGATGCCATCAAGCAGCAGACACTCCTGTTTTTCTTCCGGAATACTACGGACGAAAGCCCGATCAATTTTAACGACATCAATCGGGAAACTGCGCAGATAACTGAGTGCCGAGTAACCGGTACCAAAATCATCAATCGCAATACGACAGCCAGCATCCCGCAGCGCCCGCATCCGTTGCCGGTTCGACTCCTGATTACTCATCAGCAACGACTCGGTAATTTCAAAAATGATGGATTTAGGATCGAGCCCCATATCAATAATGGTCGTCAGCCATTCCTTGGCATCCAGATCAATCGTCTGGAATTCAGGCGTAGAGCGGTTGATCGACATTTGCAGTTCCGCAAAACCGAGTTTGCGTAAGCGCACTAAATCGGCACAGGCATGCAATAAAATCCACTGCCCCAACCCTTGGATCAGTCCACTCTCTTCTGCCAGAGGAATGAACTCCCCCGGAGAAATAGCACCACGCTCCGGGTGATTCCAGCGCACCAGAGCTTCCAGCTTCACCACCCGCTGGTGAGTAATATCCCAGATCGGCTGATAAACCAGTGACAGCTGATGGTATTTGATGGCATTTGCCAGATCCTGTTGCAGACGGTTACGCGATTGTAGATTCCGCCGTAATTCACCGTTATACAGACGCAACGGGACATGCAGCTTTTTGGCTTCAAATAACGCCTGCTCTGCATTACTCAACAGCAGATCCGGCTCTTTGGAATCAGCTGGCCACAAGGTCACCCCCATCGCGGCCGAAATGTATAATTGCTGGTTTTCCAGCTGGAATGGCCAGTCGAAACAACCCATTACCTGTTTAGCATAAATCTCAGCCTGCCTGCGGTTTACAATGCCAGGAACCAGTAATGCGAATTCATCGCCACCAATTCGCGCCAGCATGTCGTTTCCTCTGAGCCGGCCAGACAAACGGTGAGCGACGGCACATAACACCTCATCGCCGGTGAAATGATCCATAGTGGTATTGATCGTTTTCATATCATTCAGATCTAATACCATCAAAGCAAACGGTGCTTCACTGGAGCAAAAACGGGTAAGACTTTGCGCGAAAAGCAGCCGGTTTGGTAAATCAGTCAGCATGTCATAGCGGGTATGATTATGTGCATGACTCTCGGCTTCTTTCTGGGCTGTTAGATCACGAAAAATCGCCACAAAGCAGCCAACGGCCGGAGAAACGGTTTGTTTACAGACAGTAAGAAAAGCAGGGAAAACCGAGCCATACTTGAGCCGGTTCCAGATCTCGCCCTGCCAGATGGTATTTTTTTCCAGAGTCTGAGCCACCTGGCGATAGAAACGTTTATTCATCAACCCGGAGCGCCACAGCTCCACATTCTGCCCTACGACCTCGTCGGCACAGAAACCAGTGATCCGCTGAAATGCAGGGTTAACAGCCAAAACATGCAGAGCATCATCACAAATCAGCACAGCATCATTCTGATATTGCCAGATCAGGTTCTGATGTTGCTGAAAAACTTGAAGCGGAGAAAACGAAGATAAATACGAGTGAGGTGCCTTTGATTGCAGCGCATCCAGCTGATCGGCGGTCATTTCAACTCAGCGCTCCCTGCTGTATCTGGTTTCATGTACAAATATCCCTGCGAAATTATTTTATGATACAAACAAATTTCGAGGATAAACGTAAGCCAAACGAAGCGCAAACGAAAGCAAAGACATTACGGAATTTGATGCTAATTTAGTGTTCACGGTCATGCTTTCAAAAAAAAACGGCACCTAGATGCCGTTTTTACCTTAAGAAAAATGCAATTACCGGATCCCGGAATGCCGCAGTAATGCATCAATACGGGGCTCTCTGCCACGAAATGCCTTAAACAACGTCATTGGCTCATCTGAACCGCCTTTTTCCAGGATATGATGCAGGAAATCACGTCCGGTTTGCGGATTAAAGATCCCTTCCTCTTCAAAGCGGGAGAACGCATCGGCCGACAGCACTTCAGCCCATTTATAGCTGTAATAGCCAGCCGCATAACCACCGCCAAAGATGTGCGAGAAGCTGTGCTGGAAACGGTTAAATGCTGGCGGCATGATAACCGCGACCTGCTGACGCACTTCATCGAGGATCTGCTGGACCCGGCCACCCTGCTGCGGATCAAATTCACGATGTAAACGGAAATCGAACAGCGCAAACTCCAGCTGACGAACCATTTGCATCGCTGATTGGAAATTTTTCGCCGCCAGCAGTTTATCCAGCTCACTTTGCGGCAGTGGTTCGCCAGTTTCGTAGTGGCCGGAAATCACCGCCAGAGCTTCCGGTTCCCAGCACCAGTTTTCCAGAAACTGACTTGGCAGCTCCACTGCATCCCAAGGCACCCCATTGATGCCAGCCACACCCGCCACATCAATCTGCGTCAGCATGTGGTGCAGGCCATGACCGAACTCATGGAACAGTGTCACAACTTCATCATGGGTAAACAGTGCTGGTTTACCCTCTACCGGGCCATTGAAGTTACAGGTCAGATAAGCGACCGGATGCTGCAACTGACCATCACGACGATAACGACGCCCCATGCAATCGTCCATCCAGGCTCCGCCGCGCTTTTTAGCCCGGGCGTACAGATCCAGATAGAAGCTGCCACGCAGTTCGCCTTCCGCATCGACGATATCGTAGAAACGCACATCCGGATGCCAGGTTTCCACCGCCAGATGCGGTTTGATACGAATACCAAACAACCGTTTAACCACGTCGAACAGCCCCTGCACTACTTTTTGTTCCGGGAAGTAAGGGCGCAGCGCTTCGTTAGAGATCGAATACAGATGTTGTTTCAGCTTTTCGCTGTAATAGGCAATATCCCAGGCAGCCAGTTCATCAATACCATGTTCCTGCTTGGCAAAAGCTTGCAATTCAGCCAGTTCCCGCTGGGCATGCGGACGGGAACGGGCAGCCAAATCCTGCAGGAAATCGACAACCTGCTGGGTAGAGTGCGCCATTTTGGTTGCCAGTGAACGCTCTGCGTAATTGGCAAAACCAAGCAACTGTGCCAATTCATGACGCAACGCCAGAATTTCTTCAATTAGCGGCGAGTTATCCCACTCACCTGCATTCGGCCCCTGATCGGAGGCCCGGGTGGTGAAAGCCGTATAGGCTTCTTCACGCAATACGCGGTTATCGGCATACATCATCAGCGGCAGGTAAGAAGGAATATCCAGCGTAAAGACCCAGCCTTCCAGCTCACGACTTTGCGCCTGCTGTCTGGCTGCGGCTTTAGCGGAATCCGGCAAGCCAGCCAGCGCAGTTTCATCGGTAATGTGTTTGATCCAGCCTTGTGTGGCATCCATCACCTGATTGTTAAACTGGGACGCCAGCTCTGACAGGCGAGAAACTATTTCACCGTAACGTTGCTGCTGTTCTGCTGGCAATGCGATTCCGGACAAGCGGAAATCACGCAGCGTGTGATTCACCTGCTGCTGCTGTGCCTGACTCAGGCGACAAAATTCATTACTGTCAGCCAACGTCTGATAAGCACGATACAGCCCCTCATGCTGACCAACAAACGTCTGATATTCTGCCAACAATGGCAGACAAGCCTCATACGCTGCCCGCAATTCATCACTATTAACAACCGAGTTCATATGACTGACCGGAGACCAGATGCGAGATAAACGATCATCCGTTTCTTCCAGCGGAGCAATCAGGCTATCCCAGGTCAGACTGTCGGTTGTGCGCAATACATCGGCAATCCGCTGTTTGGCATCATCTATCGCCTGTTGTATGGCAGGCTGGACATGTTCTGGTTTAATTTTGCTGAACGGCGGCAGACCATCCATCGATAACAGCGGGTTACTCATTGGCACTTACCTCGGAATTCGGCAACAGAAACAGAGTGTTGATTCATACCAACATGAGGGCAAAAAATCCATTTATCAAGCGTTGTACTTTTTAATATTGCAACTCATTATCAGATAATGAGATTTGGCTTTCCGCTTTGTTGTTTTACCGGTCACATGCTATATGTTGAATGGCAGTATCAGACATAACCGATTCTGCCTGACCGATGATTAAAATAATGGAATTATCATGCTGACTTACTGGAAAAGCTTATGTGCAGGCTTTTCTTCTGAACATCCGCTGTCACGCCGGTTATGGTGGTACACGCTATTCTGCTGTATCGCACTGGCGCTGTTGCTGACCCTGTCACAACTGGGACTGAGTTACCGTCAGGGAGTCGATGACGCCAGAAACAGGCTGAATGAAGTGGTCGGCACACACCTGTCGGCTATCGCAGCCAGCATCTGGAATATGGATAATGAACAGCTGCACCAGCAGATCGCCGGTTTACAAAAATTACCGGATATTCAGGCAATCACCGTCTATGAACGGGTTGACGAACATCTGCTTCAACGACAGCAGACGGGAAAAAACCACGGAATGCAGACGCTGACGCAACGCTATCCGCTGTTCCATGACGGTCATACCGTTGGTGAGCTGGAAGTGGTTCTGACTCTGGTTCCCATCTATCAGTCTTTACTTCATAAAAGCTGGTACATACTCTTTACGCAGCTCCTGCAAACCATCCTAACCGGATTATCTGTTTTCTTGTTATTCCAAATGTATCTGCTGCGTCACCTGCAGCACATGCATGACTTTCTGCAACACGATATACGGCAACCGGCAACACCACTGATTCTGTCCCGTCAGTCATCTGACAATGAGCAGGATGAGCTGGCTCTGATCGTCAGCAGCCTGAATGAAATCCGGAATACCGATCATCAGGCATGGCAAACACAGAAGGCGCAGCCGCAATCAGAACCGGAGAACTCGCTCAGTGACCAGCAATTAAAGCAGCTAGTGGCTGAGCGCACACTGCATCTCGAAGAAAAATTGCGGAAATTACAAACGGCTTACGACGCCATGCAAAATGCCAGAGAGTCACAGTCTGAACTGCAAAAAATGCTCTCGCTCAGTGCACTGGTTTCCGGAATGACACATGCGCTGAATACCCCGCTCGGTCTGAATAGCACTGCCCTGCGTTTTCTAAGTACCCGCCTTAAAGAGCTTGATGCCATCGAATTACCGGAATCGCAGGAAAATGCCCACTGGCATCAGCAGCTGACAGAAATTCATGAATCATTTGAGTTATTACAGCAACAAACCCGTAAAGCCACAGATCTGGTCAATAACTTTCAGCAAATCGCCATAACACCAAACCCACAACAGACCTGCCGGTTCAATCTTGCCGAAGCTCTGCATCAACTGGTCGTGTCGTTCGGAATACGACTTAATCAACAGCAATGCCATGTCACTGTACAGTGCGATCCGACCCTGGAAATGAATAGTTATCCGTCAGCCTTCAGCCGGATCTGTCACCATTTGCTGCAAAACTCGCTGGATCACGGTTTCAGGCACTGTAACCGCCCACGAAGCATCAATATTCAACTGACAGCCGCGCAGGGTTACATTTTGCTGGATTATTACGACAACGGTCAGGGAATTGAGCCTGAGTTACAGCCCCACATCTTTGAACCATTTGTCAGCGGCCACCATGAACAGGGATTTGCGGGGCTAGGTTGTTACATTATTTATAACCAGGTGGTGCAATTACTAAAAGGTGAAATCAAGTGCCACAGCAACTTCGGAAATGGTGTTCATTTTCACATAGAAATACCAAAACAAGCATGAAAATTAGCATATAAATCTGCATATACTGATATTTCAGGTAATGATCGTGGAGAATAAACAACCATCATCTTTATTGGTTTTATGCTATCCTGCACGCATTTTTAGCTTCCTGCGGATTCTCGCATGTCGACTCAACTTTCGTTTACAGAACGGCTTGACCTCGTCCGCCGTTCAATGAAACATTTTGATATTCAGGCATTTATTGTTCCTCATGAAGATGAGCATCTCGGTGAATACACCGCACCCGCTGATGAACGATTGGCTTGGCTGACCGGATTTACCGGTTCAGCCGGTATTGCCGTGATCCTGAATGAGCAGGCGGCTCTGTTTGTTGACGGCCGCTACACCGTACAAGCCCGACAACAGGTTGCCAGTGAAAATTTTATTTTCCTGCATCTGATTCAGGACCCTTGTACCGACTGGCTATGCAAACAGTTACCGGCAGGCAGCCGGATTGGCATTGATGCCCGGCTGCACAGTCTGGAGTGGTACCGTAAAGCGGAAGCTCAATTTGCCGCGCATCAGCTCACGTTACACTCATTAGCAGAGAATCCGATCGATCAGCACTGGGCTGACCGCCCTGTAGCATCCAAAGCGCCGGCCCGCCTTTTCCCTGAAGCAGTTGCCGGGGAAAGCAGTCAGTCCAAACGTCAGAGAATTGCTGCGCAATTGCGGAATAACGCAGCTGACGCCTTACTGCTGACACAAAATGAGTCCATTAACTGGCTTTTAAACATCCGCGGAAGCGATATTCCATCACTGCCTGTCGTTAACGCCTTTGCCGTGCTGTACAGCAATGCAGCGCTGGAATTATTTATCGACCCAAGCCGACTGGACTGCCAGTTCAACACTCACACCGGTAATGATGTTTCTGTCTATCCGGCTGATCGCCTGAGTGAGGTGCTGCAACGGATTGGCGAAGACAAATTGCATGTCTGGCTCGACAGTGCTAATACCAATGCAGCCTGTGGACTACAGTTGCAGCAATCCGGCGCTCAGTTACTGGATCAGCCGGATCCTTGCCTGCTGGCCAAAGCCTGTAAGAATGATATCGAAATCAGCGGAATGCTCGAAGCGCATCGTAAGGATGCCATTGCAGTCTGTCAGTTCCTCGCATGGCTGGATCAGGCCACGACTGAAGGCTTGCAAAGCGATGAAGCGCAACTGGCTGAGAAACTCGAATGTTTCCGTCAGCTACAGACCGGTTATCTGGAACCGAGTTTTGCGACCATTTCAGCACTGGGCCCGAATGCCGCACTCCCACATTACAATTTCCGTAATGCACCGCCACGAACGTTCGGTCAGGAGGGTGTTTCTCTGGTCGATTCCGGCGGTCATTATGATGAAGGCACCACTGACATTACCCGCACCGTCTGCGTAGGTGAAGTCAGTGACGAGACTCGCCGACTATTCACGCTAGTGATGAAAGGTCACATTGCCCTGAGCAAAGCCATATTTCCGAAAGGAACCTGTGGTATGCAACTGGATGTGCTGGCCCGTCTACCGTTGTGGCAGGCAGGTTTTAATTACGACCACGGAACCGGTCATGGCGTCGGCCATGTGCTGAGTGTCCATGAAGGGCCGCAGCGCATTTCACCCAAGGGCAGTACTACTGCACTGGAAGCCGGCATGGTTTTATCGAATGAGCCAGGCTATTACCGCGAAGGGGCTTTCGGCATCCGTTGCGAAAATCTGGTCGTGGTTGAACCGGTTGCTGAAACGGGTGAAATTGAACGGTATGCATTCCGCAATCTGACACTGGTGCCATTCGACAAGCGTCTGTTACTACCGGAATTACTGACCGGAGAAGAAAAGCAGTGGTGGAATGAATACCACAACACCGTTTTCCAGGTGCTGGCGCCATCACTGAAAAGTCAGGAACTGCTTTGGCTGGAACAAGCCACTGCGGCTATTTGACCTTCAGACCATGCGCATAATGAATGAGATGCTGACTCACCCGCAAACTGGCAGTCAGTATCCACGATTGTTACAATCTGATTTATTTACTGAGTTTTTCAGTAAACTAGCAACAAGGAATGCCATGCTGTATTCAGCCTATTTTCGCCGACAACTGGAAAAATTGCCGCTGTTACCAGTGGATAGCGATGCCATGCAGATCCTGCATCAGGCATCCGCATTCAAACAGCGTATTATTGAACTGATCGCTCAGGCAGAACGCCGGATTTATCTGGTTGCGCTCTACCTGCAGGATGATGAAGCCGGCAGAGAAATCATGCAGGCACTGTATGCCGCCAAACAAGCAAGGCCGCAGCTGGATATCAAAGTCTTTGTTGATTTTCACCGTGCTCAGCGCGGCCTGATCGGCAAAGGTCCGCAATCCGGCAACCACGTCATGTATCAGGAATTCGCTACCCGGTATCCGACCTGCGATATCGCCTTTTATGGTGTGCCAGTAAAGCGTCGTGAATGGCTCGGAGTCTTACACCTGAAAGGGTTCCTGTTTGACAACACCTTGCTCTATTCCGGTGCCAGTCTGAATAATGTCTACCTGCACCAACTGGATCGCTACCGCTTTGATCGTTATCACCAACTACAGAATGCCGATCTGGCCGACAGTTTTGCCCGTTTTATTCTGCGCCATTTTGTCAATGACACCGCGGTTCCACGGCTGGATAAACCCGTTATCCCGGGTATCAAACAGATCAAGGCCGAACAACGCCGTTTTCTCCGTCGTCTGCAGGCCGGACGTTATGAGTTTGAAGACAGTGTGATTGGCCCCCGCCAATTTGGGGTAACCCCTCTGGTTGGGCTGGGGAAACGCGGAAACCGGCTGAACCGGACCATCCGTGATTTGGTGCGCAGTGCAGAACATGAAATCTTTATCTGCACACCTTATTTTAATCCGCCCCGTTCACTCGCCCGTGATTTGCAAGGCCTGCTGCAACGTAAAATAAAAGTGACCATCGTGGTGGGAGATAAAACAGCCAATGACTTTTTCATCCCCCCAAGTGAACCATTCAAAACCGTAGGGGGGCTGCCCTATCTGTATGAAATCAACCTGCGCCGTTTTGCCAGCCGGTATCAGTCCTATATCGATAATGGTCAGCTGAACATCATGCTCTGGAAACATGAGCAGCACTCTTATCATCTGAAAGGTATTTTCGTGGATGATCAGTTGAGCCTGATTACTGGCAGTAACCTGAACCCGCGGGCATGGGCGCTGGATCTGGAAAATGGCATGTTGCTGCGCGATCCTCACCGTTTATTGCGTGACCGCTTTTTTGCCGAAAAAGAAAATATTCTGCAACACACCCACCGTCTGAGACATTTCTCTGAGCTGGAGCAGCTGCAGGATTACCCGGATGCCGTCAAAAAGCTACTCACCCGAATCCAACGATTCAAAGCCCACATCCTGCTAAAACAGATCCTGTAATTTTCCATCCTCATCAGGAGCGCACTTAAAACCTGCGCTCCACAATCTGTCTGCACACGGATTCCCTGCTAAATCGAACAGGGTTAAACCATGTCAAGGTAGTACGCCGATAGACATTATCAGCATGAAATAGTACCTTTACGAGTCTTAGAAAAATCAAAAAGTGGATATTAATAATCCAGAGGAAATACGGGAACCCACATGGAAAATAACATCCTCTTACTAGCAGAAAAAGACCTGCATCAGCTGACACAACTTAATCTGCAACCGTATGATGACATACTGCTGTTAACTGCTTCACCGGATCACTCCGTCCCGATCTCTACCATCAGACAACTACTTGGCCTGCAGCAGCAGTTTCAGCGTCAGATCAATCTGCTCACAAGCTCTGTCTCCAAACCAAACCAGACGTTTCTCTGGGCATGGCTACTTGGAAAAATATCGGTGCGTTATCCGGAAAAAAACATCACTATTTTGGATAATTCACCAACATTACAGCAGTTGGCGGCAATCTGTAATGAGCAGGGCCAGTCAATACAACTGCTGAACGCACCAGCCATAGTTAATACAGCCAAAGAGTCCACTGAAGAACTGCAACCGCAGGATAAAAATGCAGTTCTGGATCAACCGGAACTTACTCCGATTGCAGAGCAAGTTTCAGAAAGCACCGAGCTGCCTGCAGCGACAACCATTACGGTGAAAAAATCGGAATACCAGCTGCAGCCAGCAAATGCAGAATCAAAAGATCCGGTAGCGATTGCTTCTATGATTATTGAAAATGAAGAACGCCGGCGGAAAAACAATCAGATCATTGATAAATTAATGAAGAAAACAACATCACCAGCCTTCAGGGTGATCGAAGGCAAGCCGGTTTCAGGGGTATTACAAGAACAGGAAGTCAGCACTGAACTTCAGATCCAGTTGAGTTAATTATCTGACGAACACAAAAAAGGCGTCATACCTTATCGGATGACGCCTTTTTTATATCAGAGTTGTTTACACTTTCGGACGTACACCCAAGGTATGACAGATCGCGTAGGTCAGTTCTGAGCGGTTCAGCGTGTAGAAGTGGAAATCTTTCACACCTTCACGCGACAGCACGCGCGCCATATCAATCGCGATACTCGCGCCGACCAGATTACGGGTAGTCTGGTCATCATCGGCGATGCCTTCAAAACGCTGATGCAGCCACTGCGGGATCTTCACATTGGTGAAACCGGCAAATTTCAGCAGGTTTTTATAATTCGAGACCGGCAGAATCCCCGGCACAATTTCCGCTTCGATACCAATCGCCGCGCAGCGATCACGAAAGCGCAGATAGCTTTCCACATCAAAGAAGAACTGAGTGATCGCACGGTTAGCACCGTTGTCGATTTTACGTTTCAGATGCAGCAGATCCGCCTGCGCACTTTTCGCTTCAGGGTGCACTTCCGGATAAGCAGCAACAGAGATATCAAAATCCGCCACACTCTTCAGCAGCGAAACCAGACCATCGGCATACATCGCCGGTTTGTCCGCGCCTGCTGGCAAATCGCCTCGCAGGGCCACGATGTTGCGGATACCGTTATCCCAGTAATCTTTAGCAATGGCACGCAGTTCATCCGGAGTGGCATCAACGCAGGTCAAATGCGGCGCCGCGACCAGACCGGTGCGTTCTTTGATGTCTTTAATGATGCTGTGGGTACGATCACGTGTACCGGAGTTAGCACCGTAGGTCACGGAAACAAACTTAGGCTGCAGCTTGCTCAGACGTTCAATGGAGTTCCACAGCGTCTGTTCCATGGATTCTGTCGTCGGCGGGAAGAACTCGAACGATACATTGATATCGCCGCCTAACTCGGCCAGATTCTGGTTCAGGGCTTCTACCTGACGTGCGCTGTCAAAACTCATGATCTCTCCTTGCTGGCCTCTTGCCGTCGGTGCGGAAGTCTCCGCTTCACGCTAATTTTGGATGTTTGGACGTCTAAATGTCCATACATCTTATTTAAACTGTTCAGAATGTCAACATCAACCCTTCAAGCATATCTGAGATTCACTTTATCGTCCTGCTTTAAGCTGGTGCTTACGGCCATTGCTCCAGCATCTTCGCCAGTCCGCTTTGTCGCTCGGTTTGGTGTCGCACCATCTGTGAGAGAATGTCTGCGGTGGCAAACAGATCCAGCTTTTTGCGGGCACGGGTAATGCCGGTATAAAGCAGCTCTCTGGTGAGCAGCGGATTGTTGTCCGGCGGTAACAGCAACAGCGTATGGTCAAACTCCGAGCCCTGTGATTTATGTACCGTCATCGCCCAGGCAGTATCATGTGCCGGCAGGCGGCTGGGCAGAAAGCCGTGTGCCGAACCATCCGGCAGGATAAACCAGACCCGCAGCCGCTCCCCATCGAATGCGGTGACACCGATATCGCCGTTATAGAGCCCCAGCGTGTAATCATTTTCGGTGATCATCACGGGCCGTCCGGCAAACCAGTCACCACTTATCAACAACTTTCCTTGTCTCTGTAAACGTTGGCCGATCGCCTGATTCATGCCGCTAATACCCCACGGCCCGTCATGCAACGCACACAGCAAGCGTACCTGATTAAAGCGGTTTAGCAGCTCTTGCGCGACTTCGGTATCCATCGGCCGATCGAGCAGATCCAGATAGGCATGATAGCCCTGTGCGGCGGTTTGAATGGCTGCCTCCAGTCGCTGTTCATCGCTGTGCAGCCGGATATCGGCATAGTTCTGCTGCCATACTGCGCTGGCAGTAACGACATCACCCGCATTGACCGCCTGTGCCAGCTGACCAATGCCGGAATCGGCAGCAAAGCGGTAACTTTTGCGCAGCAGACACAACCGATCGCGCAGCGGATGCCCCGCTGTCTGCACATAATCGGTCAGTGCATAGCCGGTGCGTTGCTGCAGCTGCTGTGCCTGTTGTGCGCTGATGCCCTGTTGCGTAAATTGACAGATATCCCCCAGCACCGCACCTGCTTCAACCGAGGCCAGCTGGTCTTTGTCACCGAGTAAAATCAACCGGGCCTGTTCAGGTAATGCCGCCAGCAAACGTGCCATCATGGGTAAGTCGATCATCGATGCTTCATCGACCACCAGCACATCCAGCGGCAACGGATTCTGCGCGTGATGCCGGAAAGTCGGTTGCCCCGGAATTACCCCCAGCAATCGGTGCAGGGTACTCGCTTCACCCGGAATACCCGCCAACCAATCAGCCGGAATACTGCCGCTCAGTTTTTGTTTGGCACCGCCAATCGACTCGGTTAAGCGCGCCGCCGCCTTACCGGTTGGCGCTGCTAACCGGATCAGCAGCGGCTGTTCACTCTGCGCCACCAGCAGCGCCAGCAGTTTGGTCACGGTGGTCGTCTTGCCAGTGCCTGGTCCGCCGGAGATCAGCGTAAATCGGCCATCGGCGGCGGTCGCCGTTGCGATCGCCTGCCAGTCAATGTCTGTCTGTTGAGGGAAGAGCTGCTACAACTGCTGGTCGAGCATCGCTTCCTGCACCGGTAATGGCGAGCACAGACTGGCTCGCTGCAACCAGTCAGCAATCTGTTGCTCAAAGGCAAAATAACGGCTGAGGTAAAGCTGGCCAGCAAACAGCGTCAGTGGTTTGCCCTCTTCCACCCGCAGCGACGGATCACTCACGACCCGCACCAACGGGCTGTGAGACAAACGCACCGTGAGCATTTCAACATCAACATTCAGATGCGCCAGCATTTCCTC
>SSEX01000014.1 GCA_008015085.1 Tolumonas sp.
ATACATGACAGATGTATAGGGCAGCCAGATGTTCAGATTCTGATTTTCAAACGTGCTTTTTTTCTCTGCAGTTACACCGATAATACGGCAGGGAAGATTGTTCAGCAGAATGATTTTGCCAACCGGATTAGTCTTTTTACCGTAGAGTTTGAGCAGGGTGTTGTGATCGATGACGACCACAGGCTGCATCTGATCCACATCGGTCTGACTAAAGGCTTTGCCAAATTGCATGGTAAGGTCTTTGACCTGAAAATATTGTCCGGCAACACCATAAATCATGGCAGATAATGCCTGCCCACCACTTCGTAGCAGGGCATTGGTACTGACACTGGGTGTGACACTGTCGGTGTACACCTGCCCCTGTAGTAAAGGCAGATCTTGCGGTGTCAGTGTCTGAATGGCACTGGCATGCCGGTCTCCCCAGTCAGTCCCCGGATACACATCAATGGTATTGGTGCCCATAGAGCTGATATCACTGATGACCTTATTGCGGGCGCCCTGTCCGACGGCCACCACACTGACGACAGCCGTAATACCGATAATGATCCCCAGCATGGTCAGCAGGGTGCGCATTCGATGTGTGAGCATAGAAATCCATGCCATACGAAAGGCTTCGGTAAAACGGGTCCACTGACGACTCCACCAACGAGTAACTGGGGTATCTGTGAGCTGAGTTGGCTGAGAGGTATCATTCTCCTGAACAGTATAAGTTACCAGACAGGCTGTCTGAACCCGATCTGCGACAATTCTGCCATCACTGATTTCGATAACCCGTTCTGCGTGCGCTGCGATATTCTGATCATGGGTAACCAGTATTACCGTATGCCCCTGCTGATGTAATTGCCGCAGTATTTGCATGACCTCTTTGCCACTCTGACTGTCGAGTGCGCCGGTGGGTTCATCGGCCAGTATCACATCACCGCCATTCATCAGTGCTCGTGCGATGCTGACCCGCTGTTGCTGACCACTGGAAAGCTGATTCGGTCTGTTTTGCTGTTTATCTGCCAGCCCCAGCCGTTGCAGCAGGGCGCGAGCCCGTTGTAGCCGATCTTGCTTATGACGGGCAGCATAAATCGCGGGGATCTCGACGTTATTCTCGGCTTTCAGATGTGAAAGCAGGTGATAACGCTGGAAGATAAAGCCAAAACAGTCCCGACGTAAATCAGCCAGCTGATCGCTGCTGAGTGAAGCGGTGCTCTGACCATTCACTCGGTATGTACCTGAGCTGGGTCTGTCCAGGCAGCCTAGAATATTCATCAGCGTCGATTTACCCGAGCCGGAAGCGCCAATGATGGCTACCATTTCACCGGGATAGATTTGCAGGGTAATCTTATGCAAGACCGTGAGCAAATCATCACCTGTCTGGAAATGACGGGTGATTTCCTGTAATTCCATGATTGGAACGGATAATGTCATTATCATGGCCCCGGCGGTGGCGGCATCATCTGCCCATCATTATCAGCATTCCCGGCTGCGCTCTGGCTATCGCCCAGTATGATCTGTTCGCCTTCGTTTAACCCACTGATCACCTGAATATTCAGGCTGTCTTTTAGTCCCGTCAGAATGGTTTTCCTGACTACTTTGCCTTGTTCCAATACACGTACGACAGAGTGCTGATGATCTGTTTCAATTGCAGTAACCGGGAGTAACAGTACATTTTTGGCTTCGCCAGTCACAATCGTGACCTGCGCCGTCATGGATACCCGTAACTTGTGATCCGGATTGGCGATATCAAACAAACCGTTGTAATACACCGCACTGGATGATGACGATGATGAGGAACTTGAAGAGCTGGAGCTGCTGCTGGAACTACTATCATCACTACTGTCTGTAGTGGATGACGGTTCAATGGCGCGCAAGATGGCGTAATAGCGTTTATCCGGCTCACCCAGTGTATTGAACCAAACTTTCATGCCGGGTTTTACATGCAGTACATCCGCTTCGGAAATTTCGGCTTTCACCGTCATGGTATTCAGGTCAGCCAGTTTGATGATGGTCGGCACAGATTGAGAGGCCGCCACGGTTTGCCCTTGTTTGGTTACGATAGATACCACCGTACCGCTGATAGGTGCGGTAATGCGGGTATAACCGAGATTGGCTTTAGCCGTTTCAACGGATACTTGTGCGGATTTGATCTCCGCTTCCAACTGACTGATTGCAGCTCGGGTCGTTTCCAGCGAGGCGGCAGCTTCTTCCACATTCGATCTGGCGGTAGCATCCTGTTGCCACATCTGTTGCTGGCGACGATAGGCCAGTTTATACTGATGTAGCAGAGCCTGTTTGGCCTGTTTCTGGGCTTTGGTGCTGTCTAACGTCGCCTGAGCCTGACGCAGAGTGTATTGTTGCAGGATCGGATCTATTTCAGCGACGAGTTGCCCTTGTGTCACTTGATCGCCCAGCGCTACTTTCAGTGATTTTAGTTGGCCCGATACTTGAGAACCGACACTAACCTGATTCACGGCGTTCAGTGTTCCACTGGCAATAACGGTTTGTTCAATGTCACCGTAGCGGACTGGGATGGTCATATATTGAATGGTTTCAGGCCGCCGCATGAAGGCGAGAAAACTGCCTAATACCAGCAACAGCAGTAGGAAAAGCCATGTTCTTTTTTTTACTAATGTCACAATTTTGCTCCGGGCTCTTTTTCACTGGCTATCATATAGCGCCCGGAGTGTGCAGCGAGAAGATTTACAATATTTTATTGGTTCCGAAAGGTTCCTTTTGGCTGGTTTGTGGCTTCGCATGAGCTCTTTTGATGTTTGCGATGCTGCCATTTTGGCCAGAAAATATTCAGTAATAATCCCAGTAACACCAATAAGATCCCTAGCCATTGAGCCTGAGTAAGCTGTTCATCGAGAAATAAATTAGCACATAACAAACCAACCAGTGGCACTAGTAAAGTAAGTGGCGCAACGGTGGCAACCGGATAACTGCGTAGTAACCGTCCCCAGGCGACGTACCCATAAATAGTGGCAATAAACGCAAGATAACCCACTGCCAGTACAGAGCTGACCTTAATATTTTGCAGACTTTGCATAAACAGGCTGGCGCCATCCAACCAGTAGGAGGCCAGGAAAAAAGGTACAGGAGGGATCAATGCACTCCATACCACCAGACTCAGCAGATTTAACTGATGCTTACGGGTGATATGGCGGTTAATAATATTACCGATACCCCAGCAGGCAGCCGCTGCGATAGTGAGCAGAAAGCCGCTCAGAGTCATGCCACTTTGTCCTTGTTGAGTTGCCAGCACGACTAGCCCACATGCCGCGATACCGAGAGTGACCGGTTGATGTGCCAGCCAGCGTTCGCTTAAGAATAGTGAGGCAAATAGCAGGGTAAACAAGACCTGTGACTGTAATACCAACGAGGCAATACCCGCAGGCATGCCGACTTTCATGGCCGTGAACAGAAATGCAAATTGGCCGAAGCTGATAGTCAAGCCATAGGCCAGCAACCAGTGCCAGGCGATTTTGGGCCGGGGAACAAACAGAATGGCCGGGAATGCGACACAAGAGAAACGCAATGCGCCGAGAAGTAGAGGTGGCAGCCCGTTTAATCCCCAATGAATGACGACAAAGTTAAATCCCCAGGCGAAAACAATCAGTAAGGCAAAACCCCAGTCTTTGGGCGACATAGACAAGATCCCTTTGATGGTAAGACAGACCCGCAGGCCAGAAGGTATGTAATAGCCATATTACTATCGTGATTGTTACAGGCTGTCTATAGCGGTGTGGTATGGGGCTGAGTTGGTGAGGAAATGTTGCAGTGTTATTCTGACAGGCAGATGTTACCGGAGGGGCGACACCTGCCTGTCAGATATCATGCTCAGGCTGATAAAGCCTGCGGACACTGGATCAGGTTGGTCAGACTGATACGGGCGGTGCTATGAACGAGTTCACCGGTAATGATGTTTTTTGCTACGGTTTGATAACGATTTTTGCAGCCACTTTTGCGGATGGCATTGTTTAAATGGAAGTTAACAGTCCGCTCTGTGATGCCCAGGATCTGTGCAATTTCCCAAGATGTTTTGCCTTCACTGACCCAGAACAGACACTCTTTTTCTCGGGTCGACAGGCTGGATTGCTCCGGAGCAAACAGAGGAATCGCCTGTTCCTGCAGAATATGCCCCAGATAGCTCAAATGGAAATAATCTTGTAAGCGAATTGGCGCGGTTTTATGACGGCTCAGGGCAAAATAGCCGCAGAATCCGGACGGGCCGTGTAATGGCAGTGCAATGCCTTCTTCCATACCGAACTGGCGCCAGGCGTCCATTGGCAGAAAAGCTTCATGTTCCGGTTTGACATCACTTTGCCAGAATAACGGACGGCTTTGCATCTGGGCCCGCTGATACAGCGGATCACTCTGGATGGTGGTGTTCTTGGCGTAATGTTCGGCCCAGTTTTCCGGTGTTTGGGTCAGCAAAGTCAGATCGGTTTGTTGCAGGCCACGGCGCAGGGTCAGGCAGAGCTGGTAATATTCGAAATTATTAATAGAGCACAGATTGGCTAACTGATCGGCCAGCATTTGAGGGTTTTTACAATTCTGGATACGAAAATGCCGCTCTTCCTGAGGAAAAGTAAAAGAATTCATATTTTTATCCCATGTTTTATATTTATTAAGTGAACTACTCGCCGCTAAAGCAGTCGAGCTTCCAAGCTAACCTAAGCGGCCAGCTTTTCTTTTTTGACGCTTCGTTGAGCACTGCTGGTTGAGCTTTTGGCTCGGCCAGTCTTACGATTGCCTCCACGTCCACTATCTGACTGAGTTCGCAGAACTCCATCGTCAGATAACACCGTTCCGGTGTCCAAAATTAAGTGGATCCCTCGCTTCTTAATCACCAGTGATGCATTGTGATCTGCATTGTCAGTATGTCCACAGTGACCGCACACAAACAGGGCTTGTGTTTTGCGATTATCGGGGTGAGTGTGACCGCATTTTGCGCACTCCTGACTGGTTTTTGGAGCAGGGATTTTAAATACTGCTTTACCGGATGCGTAGGCTTTGTAACCTGTATAGGTCTCTATTTTATGCCAGCCCACATTCAGAATGGCTTTATTCAGCCCTGACTTTTGTTTGGCTTTGTTGGAAATAAATCGACCTTGCTCATCCTGTTTGGCTTTCGGTCTTCGCGTCATCATTGCAGTTCGTAGCGCCTCAAACACAATGACTTTTGCGCTGCTATCGACCAGTGAACGACTGGTTTTATGGGCAAAATCATTGCGAATGTTGGCCTTTTTAGCGTGATGAACGGCGATCCGATGTTTGGTCTTAGCTCTTCGATTTGAACCTTTTTGCTGCCTTGCCAGTTTGCGCTGCAACCGCTTAATGTAGCGCTCGGCTTTGCTTATGTTCTTTTTCTGGCTCTGCGAATAATCAAAGGTTTGATCGCCCGCATGAACGGGAATAACCACGCCACGATCGACACCAATCGTATGCTCTTCCAGATATTCTTGTGTGGCTCCTTGCAGAAAAGCCAAATGATCTTCATTGGTACTTAGCGGGCGCTCAGGCTGTCCCTGCTCATAGCAGAATGACACATAATATTGACCGCGCTCTTTTCGCACATAAAATGAATTGGGGATCTCAAATTTGCCATGCGCTTTAAAGGACAGATAGCCGATATTATTGGTCTTGGTTCCAATAAACAGGCGCAAGTTGCCATCATCGCAACGGTCGAATCGAAACACTTCACGAGTTAGGTAAATGCTGCCTTTGTCCGTTTTGGGTTTGTGTTTTGGTCTGCCACATTTCCGGCTCATGAATTTCTGATAGGTCTGATACCAGTTTACTGCACTGTTACGCAAAATTTGACTTGGACAGTCACTTAACCAAGGCGAAAGCTCTTTAGATTTGAATTGTGAGGTAGTCTGGTCGATGGGCGCGTAAGTTCCGATAGCGCAATATTTACGAGCATAAGTACGGTAATAACGCTCTTCTTCTACCTTGGCATTCCAGATACTACGAGCGCAACCCATCCACTGACTTAAGATCAGTTTTTGATGAGAGGTTGGGTGAGCGCGTAGCTTAATACCAGTGAGCATGACGTTTGTTTATTTGCCATTGTTAGTTGGAATTATTACACTTACTTTAACTTTGTCAATCTAGTGTGTGATTGTAATGTACGAATGGAGAACAGGCAGAAGCTGCCTTTTTAAGAATAATGTTCATCTAATATTTGTTACAAAGTATCGTCGTGGTGTTTTTAGCAAAGATATGCTTGAACGGACTGAGGCGATCATGAAAGAGACTTGTGAGCAGATGGATTGTGAACTTCTGGAGTTTGGTGGAGAGCACGATCACATTCATATGATGGTGTCTGTGCATCCAAAAGTGGCGATCTCAAATTTAGTCAGCAAGTTAAAAGGTAAATCGTCTTACATGATCCGGAGAGAGTATTGGGACAGGGTAAAAACAATGCTTTGGGGGAATCATTTCTGGTCGCCAAGCTACTGCGTTGTGTCTTGCGGTGGGGTTGCTCTTGATGTTGTTCGGGATTACATCAATAGCCAGAACGAACCACCCAGTGAAAAAGCCATGAAGACATCCCAAGCACTGAAGCAAAGAAAAGAGCAGAAGCCACTTGCTTGACTCGCCCCTAAAGGAGCGAGATTGCGCAAGCATTCCGTTCAATCCTGGGTTGAGTCAAACAAAGCCCCAGATTATTTACCCGCGACTGGCAAAGCATTCCCCGGTAAACATCAACCAATTTGTGCTTACCCACAAACAGCGCATTACACCAGCGGGGATGTCAACAAACTAAGTTCTTATCGTTGTTTATAACCTGCTGTAAAGGGCAGCCTTGTGGCTACCCTTTGATCTACTGCTACACTTATTATGTTTTTGTTGTTTTCTCTTAAATGATCTAATCAGTAGTCTTACGGAGACAGGACAATGCAGAAGAAAATTGTTGTTGTTTTTCATAGCGGTTATGGGCATACCAAGAAGCAGGCAGAAGCTGTCGCAAAAGGCGCTCAGGCAACGCTGATAGAAATATCACAAGAAGGTGAAATTACTGAAGCTGAATGGGCATTACTTGATGAAGCTGATGCTATTGTTTTTGGCACTCCGACCTATATGGGTATGGCGAGCTGGCAGTTCAAGAAATTTGCCGATGCCACATCAAAAGCCTGGTTCACTCAAAAATGGAAAGATAAGCTGTTCGGTGGATTTACTAATTCCGCCTCATTCAATGGTGATAAACAATCAACCATGAACTACCTTTTTACACTGGCTATGCAATTGGGCGGTGTATGGGTGGGATTAGGTTTAATGCCATCGAATAGCAAAGCTGCACAACGCACCGATATTAATAACCTTGGCGCATCGATTGGTGCTTATATGCAATCTCCATCAGATGCCAGCGTTGATGAGATCCCTCAGGGCGATCTCGATACCGCGGTGGCTTATGGCGAGCGTATTGCAAAAACTGCAGCGCGCCTCTCATAAACATTCGATGTGTTAATCATCATCAATAACCACATCATAATTGATGTGGTTATTTTTCAGATTGTTAATACATTTATGAGATTCATCCGCTGATTAAAGCATTGCAAGACAGACTCAATATGTTCAGATGGCATATACGACGTTTTATATGTCTCCCGGACTATTTCGGCATCCTGATTGATCCCGGTAATGATCTTCCTGATTAGTTTTTCATTTAAACCGATGGATTGACCAAACAACACAAAATCCAATCCAATGTATTGTCCATAAGCCGAATTAAATCCGGGTGCTAATCCGCCGTTAATTTCGTCGTCCAGTAGTGGCAGAGCCAGATATGCCGAGTGAAATGTGGATGGATATGGTGCTGTAGTGACAAAATCATAGACTGGTGCTAATTCGTCCGGTGCAGTCTCTGGTCGTAATATGCTGAAATTGCGTAAATGCAGATCGTTATTCCCAAGTAAATAGGCGTAGATGACTTGGCGGAAATAGATGATTTTGGTTCGAACTCCCGGAACGACTTGTGAAATAAATCGACCAATCATAGAGTAAGACACGGCCTGCTCTCCGCTCTGTACCCCATATTTATCTTCTATTTTCATTGCGCCATCCAGCTGTTCTTGCTGAATACGTGCTTTGGTTTTTACATTCCGGTCATATCGTTGGATCAGAAAAGCATATTCCTGTATGGGGTGCACTGGTGTGCACATAAAGGAAACTAACCCACAAGCTGGCACATCAAACCCTAAACGGCGCATCACGGTCATCGTGGCATGTTCATTTTCAGCAAGATAGGGATACTGCTCTGGTGACGGTTTCAATAAGTAGTATCCGTCAGTATCGGTAACAGTAAATTGCCCCTCCCGTATGCACAGAGAGAGTTTTGGCTGATAACCCGAAATGCGCATGCCTTGTTGCCGTAGCGGTTGTTCTGTAAAAAACGCCACTCGGGTGAAAGGGAGTGTCATCGATACCTTGGTGCTTCCTGTCAACTGGCGCAATCCGGCACGGCTATAACCACTGAGAGACTCATCATCTGTGAGTGGCTTTAATGTGATCAAACAAGAAGTCATGATGCTATCTCTTCAAATGTCACCGCACCCAGCAGATCTTTATTATTGCGGATCAGGAAACCGAATAAATCTCGTTCATCAATATGTTGGATTTCGGAATAGCGCCGACGCAGCCATCCTTCCGGTGCTAACCCTTTAAAGAAAGGATGCAGCCCTTCATGAACGTGTATTTTCTGAGTCACAGGCATACTTAATGACAATGATTTTCCCCGGTAACCGGGGTCATAAGTGAATGTGTACGTGTTACCATTTTCAGACAATACGCCGCACATTTTTCCGTAAAAAAATACGTTTACTTGTCGAGCCACACATTGATCCCTAATTCTTTACACACCGACAGCAGATGACCTACCCGCGCATTTTCAGGGTTCAGCAACAAGCGTTTGAGAGTAGAAACTGAAATCTCGGTCTGAAGCGATAAATCTTCTAACGAGATTTTCTGCTCCTTTCGTTTTGTAGCGAATAAATTCTGTAATGTCTCATAATCGTCTAGCGCAACACGGTTCTGCGAGCTGACCTGAGCCTCAATATCGTCTAACACGGTATTGATGTTATTGTTCAGCGCCTCAGCCAGTTGCCGTAGTTTTAGAATAGTGGCTGAAGAGGGGGGATTTAATGCCTCAAAGTCGTCTTTTTGGCTCATATATGGCCTTTTTTTCTTAAATTAATTAAAAAAGATTCTTTTATAACTGATTTAAAGTTTAGCACTCTTCATATATGAATCAAATAAAAAATAAAAATTAAAAAATGGCTCATATATGAGCCACTTTTCTGTGCGTCATCAAAATAATTCCAGTTGAGGTGCCCCGAATCGTCGGGTAAACAGTGAATGATCCAGATCATCTGGGCGGATTTCCTGAAATCTTAGTTGCTGAAAATGATGACGAAATTGACTAAGCAGTTGTGCAGCTAACAACCCCTCACCCGTCATGCGGGTTTCAAAACTGAATTGTTTCCTAAAATCAGCCCGGTACTCATCAATGCGTTTCAATACATCGAATTTTAAATGAGGAAGATGCTGCTCCAGCCAGTCAGAGAACAAACCTCGAACTTCGTGTGGCAGGCGGATCAGGATGTAACCCATACAAACCGCGCCCGCGACTTTTGCAGCAGCCATTACGTCGGCCATTTCATGATCATTGATGCCTGGAATCACAGGAGAAAACATCGCCTTCACCGGAATACCCGCGTCAGATAATCGTTTGATCGTGTCGAGCCGAGAG
>SSEX01000065.1 GCA_008015085.1 Tolumonas sp.
ATATCGTTGTATTTGATTACAAAAGTAGTTTTTTAATAAAAAAAACGACTAAATTGTTGAAAGAATTTAGCCGTATATGGAGATTTATAGACCAAGCACTGTATATTTTCAATCTACTTTATCCATTGTCCTTTTATTGAAAAATATCGGATTTTTACACAATTTGGAAGAAAATACGGTGAAATAACCCATTCTGCATATCACCTATTCCGAAATTTTGGGTTCATCCTGCTTCAAAAACTCGTATCTGTCAAAATGTCGCAAAAAACGAATGGCATTAAATTTGCAACAAATATATAAACTTTCAATTTTTTTTGAAACTTTAACAAAACATTAATCAAGCTGTAATGTATTAAATGTCAATATGTTATAGTTTCTATTTGGATTAATTATAGATAAAATGAGGGAATGAAAGGGAATTTGATAGATAATAATTGCGTTAAGGTTAAACAAAACGTTACATTTACACAACAAAAATATCCAACATGTCAATACTTGAATTTAATCAGAAAATAGATAATATTTCTCAATACTTACATTCTTTTGCCTTAAACTTGACAAAGAACTCGGAAGACGCAAAGGATTTGTATCAAAAGACAACCTATCGTGCTCTTATAAATAAGGATAAATTTGCACCGGATACCAATTTGAAAGCATGGCTTTTTACGATAATGAAAAACATATTTATCAACAACTATCGTAAAAAAGTTAAGGCTAATACCATTATGGACTCTACGACCAATATGTATTATCTCAATGCAGGCGGAGCAGAACATAATCAAGGCGAAACCAATATCTTCATCAAAGAATTGAATGATATGATTGCCCAGTTAGATGATTCTTTGAGAGTGCCGTTTAATTTGCACTATGAAGGATATAAATATCAGGAAATTGCTGACGAACTAAACCTTCCACTCGGAACTATCAAAAGCCGTATTTTCTTTGCCAGAAAGGAATTGAAAAAGCTCATCAAAGACCGTTATAACAACATCTTTGACATAAGACTGAAGGACAAAAAGAAGGCTGTTTAACCGGAAGGATAATTGATATCCATTTTGGATGGATGGCACAAGTTTTATATTCAAAAAGGGCTTAGTACAAAATTATACTAAGCCCTTTTTTATTCGACCCTGTCAGAATATTAATAAGAATCCATTGGGCGCAACTTTTTTCATTTTTAACCTGAATTTCTTCTAACCTGTATCCGCATTTGAAGGTTTACAAAACAAAACCGTGTTGATTATATTAGACGAGCCGATGTACGAATTTTTGATCGATTCCATTTTTGTATTTTGCGAAATTTGTTAATTTCTTTTTTATTTAGACGCCTCAACAAAGATTATTATATCTTTACCTTATTATTGAAACGTGGAAATATAATCGTTCTAATTAATTCCTTTTATAACAGATTATTTGCCCAGCAGCTAACTTTTCGTATTAAGCCTCTTTTCCTTCATTCATTAAATTATTAATAGATAATTATGCGGATTGTAATGTCGTGCCTATTCTTGCTTTATGTTGCTACAACTTATGGGCAACAGTTAAGGGGAATAAATGTCAACAGTGTTCAATTTAGTACGCCCAATAATGCCAATATTCAGATGTTGCACGCCACCGGTGTTGACGTCATTAGACTGTCATTCGGTTATGCACCTTTGATGAGCAGAACACCACCCTATAAATTTGTTCCGGAGGCTTTTGAGCGATTAGAAAACGCCTTGGATTTTTGTGAAGTCAATGACATCAAGGTAATTGTCGATCCTCATACCACGCCGGGGACAGCCAGCAAATACACCATGTCACCAACTGACTCATTCTGGATTGATACCGTAAAACAAAAGCTTTTATACAAATTGTGGGATACTTTATCCATTGTTTTGGTCAATCGTGGAGATGTTATTTATGGTCTCGACCTGATGAATGAACCCTATATTCCATGTTGTGATGTCAATCTATGGAACAACATTGCAAAGCGTATCACTGATACGATAAGAGCCAATGGCAATACGCATCCTATCATCTTAGAACCATTTGGACATGTGGACGGACAGGGTAATTATATCAACCGAATCAACTCGATTCCACTGCTCGACCTTCCTTTAGATAGCAATTTGATGTTAAGTCCTCATTTTTATGCACCTTTTGCCTTTACACATCAAGGTGTAGATGGTGCGCCAACAGGATATCATTATCCCGCTGTTATCAATGGTGTAATGTATGACAGCACCAAATTGGCCTCTTTGATGCAGCCCATTAAAGACTTTGCTACGGCGCATCCTACCATTAAGATTAATATAGGTGAATTTAGTGCAGCCCGGGTTGGCGGTACGGATGGTAATGTATGGGTGGAAGATGTTGTGGGTATCGCTGAAGGAGAAGGTTGGGACTGGGCATATCATGAATTCAGGGGCTCGCCGGTGTGGGATCCGGAAATGCCAGTAGGCTCAAACAACAGTATGCCTCGGGATACCAATGAGTATAGGATGCAGTTTTTAATGAAAAAGTTTAGACTAACGAAGGTTATTCTTCCGATAGAATATATTTTGCTGTATGGCAATCCGCATCCGGGTGGCGTAAGTCTTTCTTGGGATATAAGTGACGATGGACAATTATCGACCATTGAGCTACAAAGGAGCAGGGATGGGCGGAATTTTGAGACAGTCACGCATTGGACAAAAGAGAATAAAGGCAACATCCCTACCTACTATTGGGATCCGATAGACAGTTCCACCAAGTTATACTATCGCCTTAAGGTGGTCGGATCGGATGGCCGTCCACAATACTCCAGTGTCATTGTCGTCCATTCAACGGGAGATAATGCGTTCTATGTGTATCCGAGCTTAGCACACGACGAGATAAAAATCTCCTTTGATAAAACGGGAGATATCCGTGAAATTATTGTTTTTGATATCCATGGAAATGTCGTCCATAAGATAATGCCTAATGTGTCACAAACAATCGTAAACATTCAGGTCTCTGATTTACAACCCGGCATATACTTTGTTAGTTGTGGTGATGAAGTGACAAAGTTTATTAAGTCAAAATAGTACTAAATCCGAGTTTGAACCGACTTCAGCAATCAGGATTCCTAAAACCTTTGTACTCCTGATTATGAGAGCAATCCCTATGTTCGACTCGTTTCAATGGCTTTCTTAAACCAAAACTCCGTTTTTTTTCCCGCTTAATTTTCAAAAAAAGTGGCACAGATGCTTGCTGTGTCGTTTTTTTTATCTATATTTGAGCTACCTAAATAAGTTGCTTATGTATTTACCAGAATGGGTTCAGAAATTCAAAGAACCAAGAACAGAAATCAAGAAAGTAGGTGGTCATTTCTACAAGTACCGAGTAGAATACCGCTACAACAAAGAAAAGAAGCGGACGGACAAAATAACGGTCGGACTGCTGGGCAAGGTAACCGAGTCCGATGGTTTTGTGCCGTCGGACAAACAACTGCTCAGGGAAAAAGCCGGGCGGAGTTTTGACCCTGCAAAAGTAGATATCAAAATGTATGGTGTTTACGGTTTGTTCAGCGAACTTCTCGAAGAGGAGATCCGGGGGCTGGGAACGTTCTTCGAGAGCAAGGATTTGGAAGTTCTGCTGACCGTGTCAATGCTGCGGTTTGCGCATGAAGCCCCAATCAAGCGGATGCAGCGCTTACACCACCACGACTACTGCTCTCTTTTCTGGCATAAAACCTCACTGACCGACAAGACGGTTACCGACACGCTGCGGTATATCGGGGAGAACCGGAGGCTTATCATCGACTGGATGAAAACCCGCATTTCGGGCAAAAAAGAAGATCAGTCCCTTCAGGAATTCGTGATGATAGACTCCACACACGTAACCACCACCTCCAACCTACTGGACATCAATGCTCCGGGGTACAATCCCGCAAAGAACTTTGATGAGCAGATACGGCTGATGTACATGTTCTCTTCCGGGCTGAAGCAACCTGTTTATTACCGACTAATAAACGGGAACATCCCCGACGTGAGTTCGATGAGGCTATGTGTGGAGGAAATGGGCGTTGGGGATGTCGTATTTATCGCCGACAAAGGGTTTTACAGTAAAAGTAATATCAAGACACTATCCGATAACGGCTTGAAGTACATTATACCGCTCTACAGGAACAACAAACTGATAGATTTTACGCCACTCGAAGAATCGGATTTCAAGAAAAAAAACTCTTATTTCGTTTATGAGAACCGCGTAATCTGGTATTATTACTACCAAAAAGACAGACAGCAACTCGTGACGTTCCTTGACGAAAAACTCTGCACCGAGGAAGAACGCGACTATATCCTGCGTATGGGGACGCATCCCGAACAATACACACGTGAAGGCTTCAACAAGAAACTCGACGCTTTCGGCACGCTTACCCTGACAACCAATACGGAGGTAAACCCCGAAGAACTCTACGAAAAATACAAGCAGCGCAATGAAATAGAGGTGATGTTCGATTCCTACAAGAATTTCCTGAAAGCCGACCGCATGTACATGCAGAACAGAATGGTGCTTGAAGGTTGGTTGATGGCAAATTTTCTGGCCATGATCGCTTACTATAAATTATACCAAAAACTCTCACAGGCAAAACAATTGAACAAATACTCACCCAAAGACATCATAGAAATATCAAAAAGCATATCGAAAATCAAAATTAACGACAGTTGGCTAACCACTGAAACAACGAAAAAAACAATGGAACTTTTCAAAAAATTGAAAATAGACTACCTAATAAAACGGAGTTAGGGTCTAAAGAGTATATGGCTGCTGCTCTGTGGTCGCCCAAATGGCAAGTATCCATTTTTTGTTGAATCCACATTCCGCATTAGACAAATGCGGAATTCGGGGTCAACTTTTCCTAACCTCTGCAGAGAAGGCGACATGGAAAGTTACCATCATCAAGAAAACCATATTTAATTATTTCTGTTTCAGTCGATTATATGGATTAAATGGTAACGTTCAAGCGTCTATATTTTCTCCCACCTTTGTACAAATATGCCATTTTTATGTATCAGTTTTATAAAATAGGTCCCTGGATTCAAATGTTTGATGGGGATGTGATTCAATTGGCTATTGATGACTTTTTGTGAATAAACTATTTTTCCAGACATACTTACTATTTCAATTGTATTTGCTTCCTGAATAAGCGACGAATTCAGGTACAATATACTGGAAGCTGGGTTGGGAAAAGCCACCATTTTTTCTGAAATGCCGAATGGCGAATGTATGCCGGATGTATATGTATGATACAAAGCATCGATTTCAATAGGAATTAAGGGGTGATTATATA
>SSEX01000165.1 GCA_008015085.1 Tolumonas sp.
CCGGAAACTTCCCGTGAGCAGCCACGACAGGAGGAAACACAGCCGGAGGCAGTCGCCGCACCTGCCGTTACAGATACCCCATCGGAAGCGGTGGGGACTTTCCTTTTCCCCGACATCGAAGCGGAAAAGCCGAAGGAGGAAGTCGTGGACCTTTCTCCGCGTGCCTACCACCGCACGCCGGAGATGCACCTGCGCGAAGGGTCGCTGGTGGCTGACCGGGGGCGTCATAACATCGGCTACCTGAAAGACATCACGCCATACGGGGCGACATTCCAGCCGCTCGACCTGAAAGGATACCAGAAGGAAAAGGCGTTGTTGTATGTGTCGCTGCGTGACGCCTACGAGCGTCTGTACCGTTATGAATCGCTCCGGCGCGAGGCAAATGTTCCGTGGCGAGAGCATCTGAATACCTGTTACGATGAGTTTGTCATGCGCTACGGCAACCTCAACGCCAAGCAGAACGTGAAGTTAGTGATGATGGATGCGGGCGGGCGCGACATCCTTTCGCTGGAACGGATGGAAAACGGAAAGTTCGTCAAGGCGGACATCTTCGAGCATCCTGTTTCCTTCGCGGTGGAGAGCCATGCCAACGTAGGCTCTCCCGAAGAAGCCCTGTCTGCGTCGCTCAACAAATATGGTACGGTCAATCTCGACTATATGCGGGAGATAACCGACAGCACGGCGGAGGATTTGCTCACTGCCCTGCAAGGGCGCATCTACTACAATCCGCTCGTGACCGGTTACGAAATCAAAGACCGTTTCATCGCCGGAAATGTCATAGAGAAAGCGGAACGCATAGAGGCATGGATGGGTGACAATCCCGAAAATGAGCGTATGCCGGAGGTGAAGCAGGCGTTGGAGGCTCTGAAAGATGCCGAGCCGCAGCGCATCGCCTTCGAGGATCTGGACTTCAATTTCGGGGAACGCTGGATTCCGACGGGTGTCTATGCCGCCTACATGAGCCGGCTGTTCGACACGGAGGTGAAAATCGCCTATTCCGCAAGCATGGACGAGTTTTCGGTGGTGTGCGGCTACCGCACCATGAAAATCACGGACGAGTTTCTGGTGAAGGGGTATTACCGGAACTATGACGGTATGCACCTCCTAAAACACGCCCTGCACAACACCTGCCCTGACATGATGAAGTCCATCGGCAAGGACGAGCATGGCAACGACATCAAGATGCGCGACAGCGAGGGAATACAACTCGCCAACGCCAAGATTGACGAGATACGAAACGGCTTCTCCGAATGGCTCGAAGAGCAGTCGCCGCAGTTCAAGGAGCGGCTGACGACGATGTATAACCGCAAGTTCAACTGTTTCGTGCGCCCGAAGTATGACGGCTCGCACCAGACTTTTCCCGACCTCAACCTGAAAGGGCTGGCAAGCCGGGGTATCAAGAGCGTCTATCCCTCACAGATGGATTGCGTCTGGATGTTGAAACAGAACGGCGGCGGAATTTGCGACCACGAGGTGGGAACCGGTAAGACGCTGATAATGTGCATCGCCGCGCATGAGATGAAGCGTCTGAATTTGGCACACAAGCCGATGATTATCGGGCTGAAAGCCAACGTTGCGGAGATTGCAGCCACCTATCAGGCGGCATATCCCAACGCACGTATTCTGTACGCTTCGGAGAAGGACTTTTCGACCGCCAACCGTGTGCGCTTCTTCAATAATATAAAGAACAACGACTACGATTGCGTCATCATGTCGCACGACCAGTTCGGCAAGATACCGCAGTCGCCGGAATTGCAGCAGCGCATCCTGCAAGCAGAGCTTGACACGGTGGAGGAAAACCTCGAAGTGCTACGGCAGCAGGGAAAGAACGTGTCGCGGGCGATGCTGAAAGGATTGGAGAAGCGCAAGCACAACCTTGAAGCGAAGCTGGAGAAGGTGGAACACGCCATAAAGTCACGCACGGACGACGTGGTGGATTTCAAGCAGATGGGCATCGACCACATCTTCATAGATGAGAGCCACCAGTTCAAGAATCTGACTTTCAACACGCGCCACGACCGTGTGGCGGGATTGGGAAACAGCGAGGGAAGCCAGAAGGCACTTAACATGCTCTTTGCCATACGCACCATACAGGAGCGCACAGGAAAAGACTTGGGTGCGACCTTCCTCTCCGGCACGACTATCAGCAACTCACTGACTGAATTGTACCTGCTGTTCAAGTACCTGCGCCCGAAGGAGCTGGAACGGCAGGACATAAGGTGTTTCGACGCTTGGGCGGCGATATTTGCCAAGAAGACGACGGATTTTGAATTTAACGTGACGAACAATGTGGTCCAGAAGGAGCGTTTCCGCTACTTCATCAAAGTGCCGGAGCTTGCCGCCTTCTATAATGAAATCACGGACTACCGCACGGCGGAGGATGTGGGCGTTGACCGTCCTGCCAAGAACGAGATACTGCACCATATACCGCCCACGCCGGAACAGGAGGACTTCATACAGAAACTGATGCAGTTCGCCAAGACGGGCGATGCCACCTTGTTGGGCAGGCTGCCGCTTTCGGAAACGGAAGAAAAGGCGAAGATGCTCATCGCCACGGACTATGCCCGGAAAATGGCACTCGACATGCGCATGATAGACCCGAATTACGAAGATCATCCCGACAACAAAGCGAGTCACTGTGCCAAGATGATCGCGGAGTATTATCAAAAATACGACGCCCAGAAAGGCACGCAGTTCGTTTTCTCTGATTTGGGGACATACCAGCCGGGCGACGGGTGGAACGTCTATTCGGAAATCAAGCGCAAACTGACGGAGGACTACGGTATACCGCCAAGCGAGGTGCGCTTCATTCAGGAGTGCAAGACCGACAAGGCGCGGAAGGCGGTGATAGACGCCATGAACGCCGGGACGGTGCGTGTGCTGTTCGGCTCTACCTCTATGCTCGGAACGGGTGTGAACGCCCAGAAACGGTGTGTGGCTATCCATCATCTCGATACGCCGTGGCGACCGTCCGACCTGCAACAGCGTGACGGACGCGGAGTTAGGGCAGGTAATGAGATTGCCAAACATTTCGCCGGGAACAACGTGGATGTAATCATCTACGCGGTGGAGAAGTCACTGGACAGCTACAAGTTCAACCTCCTGCACTGCAAGCAGACTTTCATAAGCCAGCTCAAAAGCGGTGCGATGGGTGCGCGTACCATCGACGAGGGGGCAATGGACGAAACATCGTGCATGAATTTCTCGGAATACATGGCGTTGCTCTCCGGCAATACCGACCTGTTGGACAAGGCGAAACTGGAAAAGCGGATCGCATCGCTCGAAGGGGAACGCAAGTCGTTCAACAAGGGCAAGCGTGATTCGGAGTTCAAGCTGGAGTCAAAGACCGGCGAGTTGCGCAACAACACGGCTTTCATAGATGCCATGACGGAGGACTGGAACCGCTTCCTGTCGGTGGTGCAGACCGACAAGGAGGGCAACCGCCTTAATATAATAAAGGTGGACGGAGTGGATTCCGCCGATGAGAAGGTCATCGGAAAGCGTTTGCAGGAGATAGCCAAGAATGCCACGACCGGAGGGTTGTACACGCAGGTCGGTGAACTTTACGGTTTTCCGATAAAGGTGGTGAGCGAAAGGATACTCAAAGAGGGATTGGAGTTCACCGACAACCGCTTCGTGGTCGAGGGGAACTACAAGTACACCTACAACAACGGGCATCTGGCGATGGCTGACCCGTTGGCCGCCGCCCGCAACTTCCTCAACGCGATGGAGAGGATACCCTCCATCATCGACCAGTACAAGGCGAAGAACGAGGTGCTGGAGATGGAGATACCGCAGTTACAGGAGATAGCGGGTAAGGTGTGGAAGAAGGAGGACGAGCTGAAGCAGTTGAAGTCCGAACTTGCCGCCCTTGACCGAAAAATTCAGCTGGAGCTTGCGCCACCCACGCCCGAAGTCGCAGAAAAGGAGAATGAAGGGCAACAGCTCAAGCCGGAAGCGGAAGATGTGAGGAACAGGCAGGCGCAATATCCCGAAAATGCACCGCCGCAGATACGCAGTCCGGCGGATAGTATCGTTGCCAACCATGTCATAATCGGGCGTCCGGGACTGTATGCCAAGGAGGAAACCCGGTCCAAAGGATTGAAAATATAACCTAAGGAATTTTATCTGAAGTATTAATAAGGGCTATCCCAAAAGGTCTAAAAGTAAATTTTATCCTTTCTGCAAGTATCTATAGGATGGCAACTGCATTTTTTTCTTTTTGGGCAGCCCTTATTAAAATTTATTCTTATTTTAGGTTATATACATTCATGTCCATTTATGTAAAAAATTCCTGCTGACCTTGTTTATGTCTTGTCAGTCACCATTTGCAAAACCATATTTGACCCTCAAAGAGGCTGAATTTGATAAGTAACTTGCTACATACTCATAATAAGGAGCTAAATAGAACACGAATGGGAAATACACAAATGCTAAACTAAAGAAGATATTGGCCAAAATAAACGCTATACCGAGAGAGAAACTTGATTTTTCAACTTCCTAAAACGGTGTTGTTCAAACATTTCTACTTATTTGTACTTGCCAGTTGAACCTACGCTTCCCTAATAAAATGTCTATGGTAAAAAGTTAAAAAATCCTCCCACTTTTGTTAGATATATTTTTTTGTGTAATTTTGTAATCGTTATGCGGCAGTAATAATATACATATTAATACGAGTTAGTAATCCTGTAGTTCTCATATGCTACGAGGAGGTATTAAAAGGTGCGTTTCGACAATGCATCTACTGTAGTATATTATTGCTTAATCCAAATGAATATTATAAATTTAGGAATTCTTGCTCACATTGATGCAGGAAAAACTTCCGTAACCGAGAATCTGCTGTTTGCCAGTGGAGCAACGGAAAAGTGCGGCCGTGTGGATAATGGTGACACCATAACGGACTCTATGGATATAGAGAAACGTAGAGGAATTACTGTCCGGGCTTCTACGACATCTATTATCTGGAATGGAGTGAAATGCAATATCATTGACACTCCGGGACACATGGATTTTATTGCGGAAGTGGAGCGGACATTCAAAATGCTTGATGGAGCAGTCCTCATCTTATCCGCAAAGGAAGGCATACAAGCGCAGACAAAGTTGCTGTTCAGTACTTTACAAAAGCTGCAAATCCCGACAATTATATTTATCAATAAAATTGACCGTGACGGTGTGAATTTAGAGCGTTTGTATCTGGATATAAAAACAAATCTGTCTCAAGATGTCCTGTTTATGCAAACTGTTGTCGATGGATTGGTTTATCCGATTTGCTCCCAAACATATATAAAGGAAGAATACAAAGAATTTGTATGCAACCATGACGACAATATATTAGAACGATATTTGGCGGATAGCGAAATTTCACCGGCTGATTATTGGAATACGATAATCGCTCTTGTGGCAAAAGCCAAAGTCTATCCGGTGCTACATGGATCAGCAATGTTCAATATCGGTATCAATGAGTTGTTGGACGCCATTTCTTCTTTTATACTTCCTCCGGCATCAGTCTCAAACAGACTTTCAGCTTATCTCTATAAGATAGAGCATGACCCCAAAGGGCATAAAAGAAGTTTTCTTAAAATAATTGACGGAAGTCTGAGACTTCGAGACGTTGTAAGAATCAACGATTCGGAAAAATTCATCAAGATTAAAAATCTAAAGACTATTTATCAGGGCAGAGAGATAAATGTTGATGAAGTGGGTGCCAATGATATCGCGATTGTAGAAGATATAGAAGATTTTCGAATCGGAGATTATTTAGGTGCTAAACCTTGTTTGATTCAAGGATTATCTCATCAGCATCCCGCTCTCAAATCCTCCGTCCGGCCAAATAAGCCCGAAGAGAGAAGCAAGGTGATATCCGCTCTGAATACATTGTGGATTGAAGACCCGTCTTTGTCCTTTTCCATAAACTCATATAGTGATGAATTGGAAATCTCGTTATATGGTTTGACACAAAAGGAAATCATACAGACATTGCTGGAAGAACGATTTTCCGTAAAGGTCCATTTTGATGAGATCAAGACTATCTACAAAGAACGACCTGTAAAAAAGGTCAATAAGATTATTCAGATCGAAGTGCCACCCAACCCTTATTGGGCCACAATAGGGCTGACTCTTGAACCCTTGCCGTTAGGGACAGGGTTGCAAATCGAAAGTGACATCTCCTATGGTTATCTGAACCATTCTTTTCAAAATGCCGTTTTTGAAGGGATTCGTATGTCTTGCCAATCTGGTTTACATGGATGGGAAGTGACAGATCTGAAAGTAACTTTTACTCAAGCCGAGTATTATAGCCCGGTAAGTACACCTGCTGATTTCAGACAGCTGACCCCTTATGTCTTCAGGCTGGCTTTGCAACAGTCAGGTGTGGACATTCTCGAACCGATGCTCTGTTTTGAGTTGCAGATACCCCAAGTAGCGAGTTCCAAAGCTATTACAGATTTGCAAAAACTGATGTCTGAGATTGAAGACATCAGTTGTAATAATGAGTGGTGTCATATTAAAGGGAAAGTTCCATTAAATACAAGTAAAGACTATGCATCAGAAGTAAGTTCATACACTAAGGGCTTAGGCATTTTTATGGTTAAGCCATGCGGGTATCAAATAACCAAAGGCGGTTATTCTGATAATATCCGCATGAACGAAAAAGATAAACTTTTATTCATGTTCCAAAAATCAATGTCATCAAAATAATGGAGCGGTCAGGAAATTTCTATAAGGCAATACGGTTGGGATATATACTTATCTCCATTCTTATCGGATGTATGGCATATAATAGCCTCTATGAATGGCAGGAGATAGAAGCATTAGAACTTGGCAATAAAAAAATAGACGAGCTCCGAAAAGAAATAAACAATATCAATATTCAAATGATAAAATTTTCTCTATTGGGTGAAACAATACTGGAATGGAACGATAAAGATATCGAGCATTACCATGCACGGCGTATGGCAATGGACAGTATGCTCTGCCGTTTCAAGGTCACCTATCCAGCAGAGCGCATCGATAGTGTGCGCAGTCTTTTAGAGGATAAGGAACGACAGATGTTCCAGATAGTCCGGTTAATGGATGAACAACAATCTATTAACAAGAAGATAGCCAATCAAATTCCGGTTATTGTGCAGAAAAGTGTGCAGGAACAGTCCAAAAAGCCAAAACGAAAAGGTTTCTTGGGCATATTTGGCAAAAAAGAGGAAACACAGCCAACGGAAACCACGTCCATGCTTTATTCACTCAATAGAAACGTAATCAACGAACAGAATACGCAAAGCTGCCGATTGTCAGAACAAGCCGATAGCCTTGCAGCTCGTAATGTTGAACTTAACAGGCAGCTGCAAGGATTGATATTCCAAATAGAAGAGAAAGTACAAACCGACCTGCAAAATAGGGAGACTGAAATAGCCGCTATGCGTGAAAAGTCTTTTATGCAGGTAGGCGGTTTAATGGGTTTTGTCCTTTTGCTGTTAGTCATCTCCTATATTATCATACACCGTGATGCAAGGAGTATCAAACAATACAAGCGCAAGACAACGGATTTGATAGGGCAATTAGAACAGTCCGTGCAACAAAATGAGGTACTCATAACCTCCCGAAAGAAAGCGGTATATACTATTACCCACGAGTTGCGTACACCGCTGACGGCAATAACAGGCTATGCCGAACTGTTGCAAAAAGAGTGCAGCAATGGGAACAATGTGCAGTTCCTTCAAAGCATACAACAATCCTCCGACCGTATGCGGGCTATGCTCAACAC
>SSEX01000019.1 GCA_008015085.1 Tolumonas sp.
CCATCGATGTAAGCCTGAATGGGGTCACGCGTAAAATCGTGCGGGGTATCTGCATTCGCCTGCGGCACCATGTCGATATGAGCCTGCAGGATCACACCTTTACGGTTTTCAAAACCAGGCGAGGCCGTTTTTTTCAGGATCAGGTTACCGGCAGGGTCGACTTTGACATCGATAGATTGTGATTTAGCCCATTCCTGGATCCATTGGCTTAATGCCGCTTCATGCTTAGACGGACGCGGGATCTGGCAGAACTTATCGAAAAAGAACCACAGATGAGAAGGCACCAGTTGTAATAAATCGCTCATGAAGCATTTCTCCAATACATCCAGAGATACGCCGTGCAATATAGTGGCGCATTCTTAAATGAAAATTAATAATTCAGACGGAACGGCGGAATAGTTGCAGGCCAATAAACAGGACGATGCCGGTGATCACCGCGCTGGCACTGAACAGATACATGACATAATAGGCGTGTTGCATCGGATCAGAACTTTCAGGCAACAGATGGATGATACCCCGATTGATCAGCTGATTGATCAATAAAGCGAAAACAGACCATCCGGCAATCCAGGCAATTTTCTGTTTTTGCGTCCGATGCGGCTGGTTATACATCAGCCCCACCCAGAAACAGAACCAGACGGTAATAAAGATATAAGAAAAAAGCGCCATCGTTGCATTTATCCTGTTGCCTGAAACGGAGTGAATAATGCCATGAAAGGAGAAGTGAAAGAAGTGAAGAGGTAATCCAAGTTGATTTCTACTGCGTACAATGTACCTGAATAACTGAAATCAGGTTGTCACAGCCGATTCATCATATTGTCATCTGCGACAGGCAGCGTGAAACAGAATAAAAGGTTGTCATTGCCCGATAGGAACAGTGGGTGTATAACCTGAATTTCCTGTAACATTCAGTGCCGTTACGGAGCCTTCATGTCAGCAGTATTAGGGCGCTTTTGTTTAGCGCATATCAATGACACACATTCACACTTCGATGAAACAGCTTTGCCGTTGCGTCTGGCTATGCCGTCTGGCACTGCAGATATTCGTCTGCATTGTGGTGGCTTTCCCCGTTTAGCCGGATTCATCAAACATGCCCGTCAGCAGGCAATTGCGAAACAAATGCCTTTTCTGCTGCTGGATGCCGGCGACAGTTTTCAGGGCACACTTTATTTTTCCTGTTTCAAAGGGCAGGCGAATGCAACTTTGCTGAACCAGTTGGGTGTGGATGCCATGGTGGTCGGCAATCATGAACTGGATACCGGCAATACACCACTAGCCCATTTTTTGCGACAGATCCGTTTTCCTCTGCTGGCTGCCAACTGGGATCTGGCTGGCGAGGCACAAGACAAACCGACCCGTATGCAAGACCATCCGCAGATGGTCAGCTGGCAAAATCCGGCACATCCGAAACCGTATATTGTGAAATGGATGAATGATGTCCCTGTTGCTGTGTTTGGGCTGGTACTGGAAAACATGCCGGATATCGCGGCGCCGGATGATGATTCTGTCTTTTTGCCTGTCGTCGAGACAGCCAAAAAAGTAATTGCCGAGATTCAGGCTGCAGGTATCGAACATATCATTTTACTGAGTCATCTTGGCTATTCGCGTGACTGCCAGTTAGCGCAGGAAGTGGAAGGCATTTCCCTGATTGTCGGTGGACATACCCACACCCTGCAGGGAGATTTCAGTGCGGTTGGTCTGGCTAATGATCACCCTTATGGCGAACAGATCAATCAGACGCTGATTGTACAGGCCGGTTGCAATTCACTGATGGTTGGTTTATCTCATATTGCCTTGTTATCTGATGGAACGATGCGGATAGAACAAGGCAGTAATCAACTGTTAACCAGTGAACATGCCCAGTTACAGTCGCAACATGGTGAGCCTTTGTTCCCACAACAACAGCGGACTATCCGCCGTTTCTTACGCCAGCAACCGCACATCATTATGGTAGAACCGGATGCGGCGATGGAACGTCTGATTGCCCGTCAGTACCGAACTAAATTACGGGGGTATGCTACCGACCAGGTTGTTTCTTTGCCGCGTGGGCTGCGCCATGTGCGGATCCCGGATGATCATGGTGGCAGTCAGGTCGCTCCGCTGGTGGCCGAAGCCATGCTATTTCAGGCGCGGGAAATGGGCGTCGAGGTTGATGTTGCGATTTTCAATGCGGGTGGTGCACGTATTTCGTTGCCGCCAGGACCGGTTAGCGCAGCAGAGCTGGCCGGGCGTCTGCTGCCGTTTGCCAGCACCATTTCTTATTTTGATGTTCGCGGTGAACAATTAAAGCAGGCGCTGGAAGGTGCGATTGTTAATGGGGCTGAATTGGGTGGCAGGCGCCGTTTCCCCTTATCCGGCTGATTTGCGATACAGCTATCATGCCAGCGCTCCGCGGGGACATCGTGTCCGGCAATTGCATGTCAAAGATCGGCATGGGCGGTGGCAGTTGTTTGATGAACAACGTGATTATCGTCTGATTACTACCAGCTATACCGCGATGGGAAAAGAAGGCTATCACGCTCTGCTTGAACAACGATCAGAGCCTGAACTCTTAGGGCCTATTATTTCTGATGCTTTCATTAATTTTGCCCGGGCTCGCGGCATTCTGACCCCACCTTTAGAACCGTTATATCAGCTTAATTTTGACCGTTTAGTCAGTTAATACAGCCTGTGCGCATAAAACTGGAGAAAAATACTATTTATTGGCAGCGGCTCTGGTAAGCTAGCGAGTTAACCGTTTTTACATCCCCAATAGGTTAGTTTATGAGCAAAAAGTTTTATGTTTCGTGGGAAAATCTGCATCGTGAAGCACGCCGTTTGTCGCGTCGTCAGCTTCCTGCAAGCCAATGGAAAGGCATTTTAGCGGTTAGTCGTGGTGGTTTGGTTCCTGCTGCTATTATGGCGCGTGAACTGGGTATCCGTTTTGTTGATACCATCTGCATTTCCAGCTACGAGCATGATAATCAGGGTGATCTGAACGTACTGAAACGTATTGACGGGGACGGTGAAGGCTTCCTGATCGTGGATGATCTGGTTGATAGCGGTAACACAGCTAAAGTACTGAAAGAGATGTATCCGAAAGCGAAACTGGTCACTGTATTCGCCAAACCAAAAGGCGAACATCTGGTTGATGATTTCGAAGTTGCAATCCCACAGGATACTTGGATCGAGCAGCCTTGGGATATGGTGCACTGCTTTGTGCCACCAATCTGTGAAGAAAATCAGTAAATAAGCGAGGCTCCCACTGAGGAGCCTTTCTTTTTTCCGCAACAAAGTGCATAAATACCAAAAACACTCGTGGAGTGGATATGTCTGCACCATCTGAAACAAATCTGAGCGAAACGCTGTTCAATAAAATTAAATCTCACAAAGTGAATGAAACCTCTACAGTTTCTAATTCCGGTGATCCCTTCTCTTGTGAACCACAGGAACAACATCTGATCGACGGCTTATGCACTCCATCCTGGTTCCGCATTCTGCGTCGGGCATTCTGGATCTGGCAGGGCGCAGATCCAATTGAAATGGAAGAAGTTCTGGCGCGGATTGCGACCAGTGACGGAGAGCGGACTAATCCGCGGCAGCTGGATACGGTTCAGGGATTTGTACCAGGCAACTGGTGCTATGAGTGGAGCCAGGTAGCAGGGGAACATAATAAAAAAGCCAAAGAAGCGGACGATTCGGGCCAAAAGCGTATAGCCCAAAAAGAGTATTTCCTGGCAGCTCGTTATTATTTGATTGCCAGTTACCCGTACCTGAAAGGCGATGAATTGGCAGAGCAGGCGATGGTCCAGGCTAACATTGCCTACCGTGAAGGCGGTCGTTTTTTACCCGTACCACTGAAAGAACTTAAAGTGCCATTCCGTGGTAAAGAGATTAAAGGTTATCTTCATCTTCCACATGATGATCACCCTGTTCCATTGGTGATGGTGACCGGAGCCATTGACAGTTCGCAGCTTGATTTTATCCAGTTATTTGAAAAAGTACTGGCTCCTCTGGGAATTGGTATGCTGTCACTGGATCTGCCCGGTTGCGGTTATTCCAGTCATTGGCCATTGGTACAGGATTCTAGTCGTCTGCATCAGGCGGTTCTGCAATACCTGAAAGAAGTGCCTTGGGTCGATGACCAGCGCGTTGGTATGGTCGGTTTCCGCCTGGGGGGGAATGTTGCGGTGCGTCTTTCCTACCTGGAACAACTTCGCCTGAAAGCCGTCGTCTGCATCGGGCCCGGGATGCATAACTATTTTACTGATCCGACTCAGTTCGCATTGTCGCCACCGATGATGCGCGCCTGTCTGGCCAACCGTCTTAATATGGATGCGGCAGACTGGGACGGATTACAGAAAAGCTGTCAGGTTTTTTCGCTGAAACGACAGGGTCTGGCTGGTGTGACTAAAACCCGTGTACCTATCCTGAGTATCGGGCATCGCCGTGACTTTATTTGTCCGGAATCTGATATCCGTATGCTGGCATCTTCCAGTATGAACGGCAAAGCAGTGGTACTCGACAAAGAGCCGGTGAAAGAGCAAATGAATAAGATGCTGAGCGAGATTGGTGAGTGGTTGCGTCTGCATTTTAATCTCTGAGTATCCTAATGCATAAAATTGCTGCGAAATTCCGTTGCAGGGGGCGATGAGCCTCGGTATAAAGAAACCCTTCATGGAGGGTTATCGCAGCAATGAAAAGCAAAACCATCGTCGTTAAGCTGGGCACCAGCATTCTTACCGGCGGCACACGTAAACTGGATCAGGCTCATATGGTTGAACTGGTTCGTCAGTGTGCTGCTTTGCATCGTCATGGGCATCAGGTCGTGGTTGTGACCTCCGGCGCTATTGCTGCCGGTCGTGAGAAATTGGGTTACCCCGATCTTCCCCCGACCATGCCCAACAAACAGATGCTGGCGGCGGTGGGTCAATGTCACCTGATGCAGGTCTGGCAGAATCTGTTCAGCATTTATGGGCTGCAGATCGGTCAGTTACTGCTGACCCGCGCCGATCTCGAAGATCGTGAGCGTTATCTGAACGCGCGCGACACACTGCAGACACTGCTGCATAACCGTATTATTCCTGTTATTAACGAAAATGACGCCGTCGCTATTGCTGAAATCAAAGTCGGCGATAATGATAACCTGTCAGCACGAGCGGCCATTCTGGCGGATGCAGATCTATTAATTCTGCTGACCGATCAGAAAGGATTGTTCACCGCCGATCCTCGTACTAATCCGGATGCGACGCTGATTGAAGAAGTCGCTGAAATTACCGATCAACTACGAGCCTTGGCTGGTGACAGTATCAGCGGTCTCGGTACCGGTGGTATGTCAACCAAGCTACAGGCGGCCGATATTGCCTGCCGTGCAGGTATTGAAGTGGTGATCGCCAGTGGTAAGACCCCGGAAGTCGTTGGTCGTCTGGCTAACAATGAAAAAGTGGGCACCCGATTTAAAGCGCAGGCTAACCCACTGGAAGGTCGTAAGAGCTGGATTCTGGCTGGCCCGCAATCGCATGGTGAAATTCATGTTGATGCCGGTGCTGTCAAAGCCGTGCATGACAAAGGCTCCAGCTTATTGCCGAAAGGCATCACCCAGATCGTAGGTGAGTTCGGCCGTGGCGAAGCGGTGCGGATCATTACACCGGATGGTAAAGAGCTGGCGCGGGGCATTACCCGTTATACGGCCGATGAATTGGAACGGGTTCGTGGTCATCATTCCGATGAAATCGAAGCCTGCTTAGGTTATGGCTATGGTCCGGTGGCAATCCATCGTGATGACATGGTATTGCTGTAAGGAGAATAAACATGAGTTTATTAGCAATGGGCAAGGCAGCCCGGGAAGCCTCTTTTGAACTGGCTGTGGCAGCAACCGCACTGAAAAATCAGGCTTTATTAGCAATGGCCGATGAGCTTGAAGCGCAGCAAGCACTGATTCTGGCTGCTAATGCCAAAGACATCGAAGCGGGCAGGGCTTCAGGCCTGACCGATGCCATGCTGGATCGCTTGCTTCTTAACGAATCCCGCCTGGCTGGTATCGTGGCCGATGTACGTAAAGTAGTCACGCTGGATGACCCTGTCGGATCTGAAATTGATTGTCGCGTATTGGAAAACGGCATGCGTCTTTCTCGTCGTCGTGTGCCGATTGGCGTGATTGGCGTGATTTATGAAGCCCGTCCGAACGTCACGATTGATATTGCGGCTTTGTGTCTGAAAACCGGCAATGCCAGCATTCTGCGTGGTGGCCGGGAAACCTTTAATTCCAACATGGCATTAGTGAAGGTTATTCAGGCGGCATTGGCGAAAACCGGTTTGCCTGCTGCGTCAGTTCAGTATATCGAAAGTCCGGATCGGGCTTTGGTTGGTGAACTGCTGACGATGGATCAGTATGTCGACATGATCATTCCTCGTGGCGGTGCCAATCTGCATCGTCTGTGTAAGGATCAGAGCACCATTCCGGTGATTATTGGCGGTTTCGGTGTCAGCCATCTGTATGTGGATGAAAGTGCCGATCTGGTGCGTGCAATTAACGTAATTGATAATGCCAAAGTGCAACGCCCGAGCGCATTACAAGCGGACGGGCGTTGCACTTTGGCATTATCAATTAC
>SSEX01000060.1 GCA_008015085.1 Tolumonas sp.
ATCTATCCGATGGCGACCGAAGTGTATAAGAATGATCTGCAGTCATATGCGTTACTGCTGGATGTTCTGGCCCGGCTGGATGAGACGTTAAGCGGCCAACCAGTAGAGCGGCTGCAATGACGCTGGAAATTCTGTATCAGGATGAACATCTGATCGCCATCAATAAACCCGCCGGTTTGCTGGTACATCGCAGCTGGCTGGATAAAGGTGAAACGCAGTTCGCGATGCAAATGACGCGCGATCAGATTGGTCAGCATGTTTATACCGTACACCGGCTTGATCGGCCAACTTCCGGCGTGTTGCTGTTTGCTTTAGATTCAGACACCGCGCGGCGGCTGACCGACGCTTTTGCAGAGCACCGGATGCAGAAAACTTATCTGGCTTTGGTGCGAGGCTGGGCGCCGCTGGGGCATTTTCTGGATTATCCACTGAAAGAGGAGCTGGATCGGATAGCGGATAAATTTGCCGATCAGGATAAACCGGCACAGCCTGCGAAAACGCATTTCCGTTGTCTGGAGCGGATTGAAGTGCCACATGCGGTTTCTGCGCGTCATCCGACCAGCCGGTATAGCCTGGTGCAGTGCTTGCCGCTGACGGGACGTAAACATCAGATACGCCGTCATCTGGCTCATCTGCGACATCCGATTGTTGGTGATACTTCACATGGTGACGGTAAACATAACCGTTTTTTCCGCGAACAGTTTGGCTGTGATCGCCTGATGCTGCATCACCATCAACTGGCATTCCGGCATCCGCATTCCAATGAAATGCTTACTATCAAAGCGGCACTTGATGAGCGCTGGCAGCAGCGACTGAAGGAATTTGGCTGGTCTGTGCAGATCTGAAGAGCAAAGCGCCACATTCCTGCTATGGCGCTTGTTCGATGGATAACCTATTTTGCTGCCAGAAAACCGATATCTCTTTCCCGGTAAGGTTCTTCGTCGTGAGTGAATTCTCGTTCCGGGAAGGCGGCCAGCGATTCAATCTGATGCCATGGAATAAAAATGGCGGCATGATAAATATCGGGCGGTGTTGAAAAGAAATCCTGTGTTTGCCACTCTTTGTTATCTACCCAAATTCCCGCTGATTCTACTCCTGCCAGCCGGACATAATATTGCGAACAATCAGGATCATTTGGCTGGATCAGTGATTGTGCGCTTTCGATGTATCCCGGCATGAATTTTACCAGCACAATCTTTCCAACATATTCAATCATGAGATGGCTCATAATTAACTCCTGTTCTGTGAAGAATATATAGATGCAGAGACGCTGATTCTTCTTCATCACAGACGACCGATGAGGCAACAAGAACAGATAGCGGTTTCTTCTTAAAGCATAGATTCAGATAAAACAGGCAGAGAAAAGATTTTTTGCGAATAGAAACATCAGTCACATAGAAAAACCGCCCACATCAGGTGGGCGGTTCAGAGTTAACAGATTACCAGCAGAAAGGATTATTTCTGTACGGCAGGGCGTTGCGCCCGCGGGGTGGCATACCAGTAACCCAAGCCCATGAACAGCACGCCTGAGACGGTGTTACCCAGTGTTACCCACCACAGGTTATAGCCAATACCACCCAGGGTGTATTCCGGGGTATGTGCGCCAAACCATGACAGAGCAAACAGCGTCATGTTAGCGATCGAGTGTTCGTAGCCGGAAGCGATAAACGCCAGCAGACACCACCAGATGGCGATGAATTTAGCAGCACCATCAACACGCTGACACATCCAGATCGCCAGACACACCAGCCAGTTACACAGTATACCTTTGGCAAACAGCACCAGTGCAGGAGCGGTAGTTTTGGCCAGTGCGACTTTGTGAACCAGACTACCGTCAACAGGCAGGATCTGACCGCCACCACCCAGATAGAACAGGTAAGCGACGGTGATTGAACCGATCAGATTCCCGGTCCATGACTGCAGCAGAATGCTGGTGGCCTGAACTGTATTCAGTCTGCCGGTTTTGATGCCGAAAGTCAGAAACATGGTATGGCCAGTGTAAAGTTCCGCACCGGCAATAATCACCAATGTCAGGGCAATGCCGAAGGTTGCCCCCATCACCAATGGCCGGAAGGCCGGATCAATCAGATTGCCTAGCGTGAAGATCAGTATGATCCCCAGACCGACATAAGCGCCGGCCATCAGGCTACCAATCCAGAAACTGAGCGGATTTTCACGGGCGGTGTTTTTAATGCGGCTTGCGTTAGCCGCACATTTTTCAATGGTTTCCTGATACATGATTAAACCTGTTCCTTCAGTTCGACACGACCGTTATTCACCCGGACTGAATAAGCCGGAACAGAGAATTCCGCATTTTCCAGACAAACACCGTCTTTGAGGCGGAAGTGCTGTTTTTTCAATGGGCTGGCGACATACCATTCATTGTGTAAATCAGCCAGAATGCCACGAGACAGCACGCTGGACTGATAGAACGGATCTACGTTATCAATGGCATACACCTGCTCATCGGCTAACGGGCGGAAAATGGCAACCTGATGGCTACCCAGCAGGGCACAAACACCGGTGCCGGGAATGATGTCGGTTAGTGCACAGATATCAGTCCAGCTCATACTGACTCCTCCAGTGAAATGTTGTAAGTCGGAATACGTTCTTCCGGGCTGGCCGGACGGTGCTGATGGCGTTCTGCCACAAACTGCACCAGTGGATCAGGCTGAGCACTGTTGATGAAGTGACGGAAGCGCAGCTGTTGCTGAGTGTCATCCAGAGTCTCTTTCCATTCGCAGTGGTATTGTTCGCGGATAAAGGCCATTTCCTGTTCCAGTTCCGCTGCGATGCCAAGTTTGTCGTCAATGACAACAGATTTCAGGTAATCAAGGCCGCCCTCGAGGTTATCCAGCCAGCTGGCAGTACGCTGCAGCTTATCGGCAGTGCGCACATAGAACATCAGGAAGCGGTCGATGTAACGGATCAGCGTTTCTTTATCCAGATCGGCAGCCAGCAGATCGGCATGGCGAGGCTTCATACCGCCGTTACCACAGACATACAGATTCCAGCCTTTGTCGGTGGCAATCACGCCAACGTCTTTACCCTGTGCTTCGGCACATTCACGGGTACAGCCGGAGACACCGAATTTCATCTTGTGCGGTGAACGGATGCCTTTGTAGCGATGTTCCAGTTCAACGCCTAAACCGACGCTGTCCTGTACGCCGTAACGGCACCAGGTGCTACCGACGCAGGTTTTCACCATACGCAGTGATTTGGCATAGGCATGACCGGTTTCGAAGCCGGCATTAATCAAACGTTCCCAGATGGTCGGCAGATCTTCTTTGCGGGCACCGAACAGACCAATACGCTGTGCACCGGTGATTTTGGTGTAGAGATCATAGTCGCGGGCAACTTCTGCAACAGCCATCAGACCCTGCGGTGTGACTTCTCCGCCCGGCATACGTGGGATCACGGAGTAAGTACCGTCTTTCTGCATGTTACCAAGAAAGGTGTCGTTAGTGTCCTGCAATGGTGTATGCGCTGCTTTCAGTACATATTCGCCCCAGCAGGTAGGCAGAATAGAACCAATGGTTGGTTTACAGATTTCGCAACCGTGACCGTGGCCGTGTTTGCTTAATACCTCTTCGAAGGTTTTCAGTTGACCAACTTTCACCAGATGGAACAGTTCCTGACGGGAGAAGGCAAAGTGTTCACACAGGTGATTTTTCACTTCGACACCCTGACGGGCCAGTTCAGCATTCAGTACCTGAGTGATCAGTGGCACACAGCCACCACAACCGGTGCCGGCTTTGGTTTCAGCCTTGATCGCGGCTACGGTGTGACAACCTGCAGTCACAGCTTCGGCAATACGGCCTTTGGTGACGTCAAAGCAAGAACAGATCTGAGCACTGTCCGGCAACGCATCAACACCCAGAGTCGGTTTCGCGCCAGCATGAGCTGGCAGGATCAGCGTATCAGGATGTGTCGGCAGTGGCATATCATTCAGCTTCATCTGCAGCAGGTTGCCGTAGTCAGTGGTATCACCGACCAGTACGGCACCCAGCAGTTTCGCGCCATCACCACTGACAACGATCTTTTTATAAACGCCGGCTGCATCATCTTGATAGACATAGCTCAGGCTGTCTGGTGTGCGACCGTGCGCATCACCAATACTGCCCACTTCCACGCCCAGCAGTTTCAGCTTGGCACTCATATCAGCACCGGTGAACGCATTGTCGTTACCGAGCAGATGATCCACCGCGACCTGAGCCATTTTGTAGCCGGGAGCCACCAGACCGAAGAAGCGGCCATGCCATGCCGCACATTCGCCAATCGCGTAAATGTGTTCGTCAGCTGTTACGCAGTGATCATTAATTTCGACACCACCACGTTCTGCAATCGGCAGATCACAGTAACGGGCGAGAGTATCCTGCGGGCGGATACCGGTTGAGAAGACGACCAGATCAACATCCAGCACGCTGCCATCTGCAAAGCGCATCTGATGATGACCTTCTTTGCCCTGATAATGCGCGATTTCACGGGTATTTTTGCTGGTATGTACAGTAACACCCATACCTTCGATCTTCCGGCGCAGCATTTCGCCGCCCTGACGATCCAGTTGTTCGGCCATTAGCACTGGTGCGAACTCGATAACGTGCGTTTCCAGCCCCAGCGCTTTCAGTGCACCAGCGGCTTCCAGACCAAGCAGACCACCACCAACAACAACACCGTTTTTAGCCTGTTTGGCGGCTTCGCGGATCGCTTTCAGATCTTCGATGGTGCGGTAAACAAAGCATTCATGGTGAGCACTGCCAGCGATATTCGGTACCCAAGGGTAAGAACCGGTTGCCAGCACCAAAGTGTCATAAGGCAGTGTCTGACCTTTATTGGTTTCGATAACCTGTTGAGTGCGGTCAATCAGTTTGACTGCTTCGTTCAGGAACAGCTTGATGCCGTGTTTTTCATAAAAACCGGGTTTTACCAGGCTCAGTTCGGCAGCGGTATGGTGAGAAAAGTAAGAAGAGAGGTGCACACGGTCATAGGCTTCGCGTGGTTCAGCACCAAAAACAGTCACCTCATATTGACTGAGGTCAGCTTTATCAACCAGTTCTTCCAGATAACGGTGGCCAACCATGCCGTTACCAACAACGATAATCCGATGTTTCTGCATAAATTAAAGCTCCAGTTCCAAATCCGAGCTGGCGCGGCTGCTGCACGCCAGAATATAACCTTGCTGCTTGTCTTCTTCGGTGAGAGGGCCAGGTTGCGTACTGATATCTTCCACGCTGCCACTGACCACTTTGCATTTACAGGAGCCACAGATCCCGGAACGGCAGGCGCCTATAATCGGTAATTGTAGTGACTCCAGTGCTTCCAGCACGGTTTGCTGGTTACTGATTTCGCTGCTGGCGCCAAACCCCGGAACTTCCAGACGGAATTGCTGGTTAGTTGTCGATGTTTCTGTATTCAACGGAGCTGCCGGAGTAAAAGACTCTTTGTGGCTGTTTGCCATTGGGAATCCGCGTTCCCGAAGCATATGTTCCACTGCATCCATATACACCGATGGGCCGCACATAAAGTTATGGCAGTCCGTCAGATCCGGTACCAGTGCGTTAAATAATGCCGGATTTAAAAAACCCTGATAGCAGGGGAAGGCATCGGTGACGGTATCCAGGATCAGGAACAGCTTAAACCGGGGATGTGTCGCAGCCATCGTCATCAATTCATCGCGGAAAATGATGTCATCGGCATGACGCGCACTGTAGAGAAAGAAAATGTCAGCCGGATGCTGGTTATCCAGCAGCCAGCGCGCCATTGACATCATGGG
>SSEX01000064.1 GCA_008015085.1 Tolumonas sp.
CATCGGAAACATGAGGAACCGCTTGTAGCTTAGCATGATCTTTGATCGCCCACTGTAATGCGATCAGCCCATTCGGCGTCACCATGTTAAACGACTTAATATCAGAAACATGGGCATAATCACGACGCAGAGGGAATGTTCCCACCGAGCCGCGCATGGCGATAAAATAGCCAAACGCCATTAAAATAACACCGGAAAAAATAATCAGATAATGAATATCTGTTTTCTTAACAGTAAATGAAGTATCTATTTTCCGCTGTAAAAACAGACAGAGATAATAAGCCAGAGCCGTTGCCAGACAGACAGTAATAACTGGGTAGTCATCCCAGATATTACTTAATACCGCCAGTGTGTCTTCTTCGAACAGACCAAAAATAAAGGTGTCAAAATGTCGCTCATATGTCCGGCAATAATAAAAATTAGCAATGGACAGAAAAAGAGTCACAACCAAAATAACTGTAGATATATGGTTAAATACAGGAGACAAACCTTGCCTGTGTAGACTAGCAGCGGCAACGGAAAGCAGAAAAAGCGGGAGAAATAAAATCGTACTTACCCGCAGGTCATATAAAAAGCCAATAGAAAACGCACGAAACAGTTCATTACTATGTTGAGAAAATAATGATTCGTTAACAAATGGCATCAGAATAGAAAAACGCACAACCATCATGATAACTAACGATAAAAAGATATTTATCATTAATTTTTTTTGCAGATGTTTGAATCCTGACAACCAGCGGTCAATTGTGCGCATGATTATTTCTCTGCTGTTGTAGCATTATTTAAAATGACATCTTTACGCTGCCAGACACCGATCAGCCATTGCTGGAAACCGCGTTTGAACGGTTTATCTTTCATGTAGTCACCGCGCTGCATTTCTGTGACCGGAATTTCTTCAATCCAGACCTGAATGCGTTTCATTCGACCGGTCAGCATGTCATAAAACGGGCGTTCCTGGTTATCCGGATACGCCAGTGTTACGTTCACAATCTTCTCAAACTGCTCACCCAGCACATTGATCGCCATCGCCAGTCCGGCCGGTTTTGGTGTCAGCAAATGCTGATAGGGTGATTTGGTCTCTTCCCGCTTCGCCGGAGTAAACCGACTGCCTTCGACAAAATTGATCACTGTGGTCGGAATGGTACGAAACTTAGCACAGGCTTCGCGTGCAGTAGTGACATCTTTACCGCGCAGCTCCGGATTTTTCAGCAGCTGCTGACGGGTATAACGACGCATGAACGGCATATCCAACCCCCAGCAGGCCAGACCGACAAACGGCACATACAGCAGGTCATGTTTCAGAAAGAATTTGGGTACCGGCAGGCGATTACGGAAAATATCCCCGATCAGGACGATATCCGCCCAGCTCTGATGATTACAAATCACCATATGCCAGCCTTTAGGGTTCAGATTCGTGGTGTCGTGTACTTCCCATTCCACCCGGTTCACCAGTCGCAACATCAGTGCGTTACCACAGAGCCAGCCATACATGATGAAATTACAGCCACGGGTCAGATAATGATTAATCACCGCAATCGGAATCAACAGCTTCAGCAATGCCTGAATGCCAATGAAAAATGAGACCAGTGCTGTATTCAGAATCACCAGCGAGACACTGAATACCAGTAAGAACAATCGGGGAAGAAACGACAGCATAATGTAAGGATCAGTCCGCAGAGTAAAAATCTTCCGGCCACAGGGCCGTTCAAAAGCGCGCATTATCGCTGCAAGATCGCAGTGGGTGAAGGGTTAAACCCATTTTTTTGTACATATTATTGCCAATTTATTCGCCTTCTTGCATTTCCATAAATAACCAGCCAAAAACATTGTCATTTGAATCATTTCCTATGCAACCGAGTACCTTCTGATCATAATGTACAAAGATATTCATTCATGGGATAAGAAAGATGGAAACCAGTGTATTTAACCGCACTCACGTCATGGGTGCACAAATCAGTCCTTCACTTTACAACCTGACCATTGGTCTGACGCTCTGCTGGGGCTTTTTCGTCAACTGGTTGATGATCGTGACCATTCCGGTCGAAAGTCTGTACGCGTTTGACTTGCGGATTTTCTTTATCGGCTATTTCCTGTGTTGTATGGCAGGCAGCTTTATCCTCAACCGTTCCGAAAATCCGCTAGTCAGTTTCTTCGGCTACAACATGATCGTGGTGCCTTTTGGCCTGGTACTGAACCTGGTGCTCAGCCACTACGACAGCGCACTGGTACTCGAGGCTATGCGCGTCACCGGCGAAATCACCTTTGTCATGATGTTACTGGGCAGTATGTATCCGGCGTTTTTCCTCGGTATTGGCCGCGCGCTTTTCTTCTCGCTACTGATCACCGTCATTGTTGAAGCCGTCGAAGTCTTTATTTTCCACCGTTCGCATCCGATGATGGATTGGGTAGTCGCGCTGATTTTCAGTGCGTATATCGGCTATGACTGGGCCAGAGCGAATGCTATTCCCAAAACATTGGATAACGCGGTCGACAGTGCTGCAGCGCTTTATCTCGACATTATTAACCTGTTCCTGCGTATTTTGCGCATCTTAAGCCGCCGCTAACCGCGATCCGTTTTATGGGCTCCTATAATGAAGGAGCCCGTTCTCATTTTAGGTGAACTCATCGTGCAACCACGCATTCAAGCCGTTTTAACTGAACTGAACCGGGTTATTTTAGGTAAGGAAGAAGAAATCCGGCTGGCTCTCTGCTGTCTGCTGGCAAAAGGCCATCTGCTGATTGAAGATCTGCCCGGCATGGGTAAAACCACGCTGGCCCAGGCTTTGGCCACTGTGATGGGGCTGAATTATCAGCGAGTACAGTTTACCTCTGACATGCTGCCTGCCGATCTGTTAGGCGTCTCTGTGTTTGAGCAGCAGAAGGAATTTGTCTTCCATCCCGGCCCGGTGTTTACTCAGGTGTTACTGGCCGATGAAATCAACCGCGGCAGCCCACGCACCCAGAGTGCCTTGCTAGAGGCCATGGCAGAACGACAGGTCAGCATCGAGCGGGAAACCCGCCTGCTACCCGAACCGTTCTTCGTGATCGCCACCCAGAACCCGCAGGATCAGGCCGGTACTTATCCACTGCCGGAATCTCAGCTGGATCGTTTTCTGATGCGGATTGAACTGGGCTACCCCGACAAAGCCACCGAAAAACAGATGCTACTGCAGCGTGAAACACCGAGTGTCTCCCCACTGCTGGATGCCCAGCAATTACAGCTGCTACAACGGCAAGCCAGTCAGGTCACGGTATCGGATGCCGCGATGGACTACCTGCTCAGTCTGGTGCAGGAAAGCCGCTCCGGTGAACTGACACCGCATGCATTATCGCCGCGAGCCAGCCGCGCACTATTAGCAGCGGCACAAGCCTGGGCATTTATGGCGGGGCGTGATTACCTGCTGCCCGACGATATTCAGAGTGTGTTTGCGCCGGTCGCTGAACACCGGCTGCGCAATGCCACCGGCAGCATGATGGGCAACCGCAACAGCTTCAGCCGGGCATTACTGGAAAGGGTTGATCCGGTACGATGAAACGCTCATCAGCTCTTTCCCGTTACTGGCAACAATGGCTGGCGGAGTGGCTGGATCGCCGGATTCCGCCTGCCAGTGAATTTACGCTGAATCAGCGCAATCTGTTTATTTTCCCCAGCCGCACTGGCTGGATATATCTGGTGCTGACCACCGCGATTTTTCTGCTGGGTTCCAATTACCAGAATAATCTGGTGCTGGCGCTGGCCTACCTGTTACTGAGCCTGTTTATCATCTCAATTTTCCACTGCCACCATAATCTGCGCGGCTTACAGATCAAGGTGATGCCGGTAACGCACGCTTACACCGGGCAGTCGGTACGCTTTACCTTGCAACTGCAAAGCAATCGGCCGCGTTATGATCTGGAACTCTCTGCAGAGGGCGGTATCGCCGAACATCAGCCGGAACTCACCGCCACAAACCAGCTCGGTGTAGCGTTCGTTGCCAGTCATCGTGGCTGGCTGCGGCCGGGCCGACTCAGAATTAACAGCCAGTGGCCGATGGGGCTGCTAAATTGCTGGACGCTGCTGAATATCAATCAGGTAGCGCTGGTTTACCCCCAGCCACTGCGCTGTGATATCCAGCTGCAGGCTGATGACATCCCGGTTCCGACAGGTCAGGAAAGTAGCCAGCGGCATGTGCAGGGCATGGATGAAATACAGGGGCTGCGCCCTTATCGTCCCGGCGAATCACTCAGTCAGGTTGCCTGGAAGCAGGTAGCGCAAGGACGCGGGCTGGTCAGTAAAGAGTTCATGACGCCGGTGCCGGCCCAATGCTGGCTGGAACTGCGTAAAACCACCGGGCTGGATCTGGAAGAACGGCTGTCCAAACTCTGTTTTCAGGTACAGACGCTGGAACAACAACAAGCCCAATACGGATTGCTGCTGGGCAGCCAGCGCATCGCTCCGGGTTTCGGAGCTGAACATCAAACCCGCTGTCTGACTGCACTGGCCCTCTATGAAAGCAACTGAACACCTCTCCTTTTCCATCGGACACAACACGCTGCACTGGCTGATTGCCAGCTATCTGCTGTTAATCCTGCCATTATATGGTGAACTGCAACCGCTGATTTACCTGTGCGCGCTGGTGATTGTTGGCTGGCGCTATGCGATTGCCCGCGACCGGGTCAAACCGCCCGCTACTTGGCTCAAAAACACCATTGCGCTGGCCGGCTGCGGCCTGATTATCACCTTCTGGCGCAGCAGCGGGCTATTACCCGCCATGTTCAACCTGCTGGTGCTGGGCTGTACGCTGAAATTCCTCGAATTCAACAGCCGCCGTCACCTTAGCCTGCATATTCTGTCGCTCTATTTCCTGGCTGCGCTGGCCTTTATTTACCATCAGGGGCTGGCGTTTACTCTCTATCTGTTGCTGGTCTGCGGGCTGAACAGCATTGCGCTGATTTCGGTGTATCAGAACGGCACTTACCGGGCACAATCCCGCCTCGGAGTTAGGCTGGTGTTGCAAAGCCTGCCGCTGACTGCTCTGCTGTTTCTGTTGATCCCACATCTGGGCCCGATGTGGCGTCTGCCGGATATCAAAAATGCCACCACCGGCCTCACCGAAACCGTAAACCCCGGAGATATTGCCAATCTTTCCCGCTCCAGCGCCCTGGCATTCCGCGCCAGCTTTGATGGTGCTATTCCACCGGAAAACGACCGTTACTGGCGGGCGCTGGTACATGAAGAGTTCGATGGCAAAAGCTGGCGCATCCATTCCATCATCCGTAGCTGGCTGCAGCAGCAGGAACATCCGCTGACCCAATCTGCCCCGCTGAAAGATTTCATCAACTGGCGTGGCCCGGCTACCGCTTACCGCATCATTCCTGAACCCACCCAGCAGCACTGGTTGTATAGTCTCGACTATTCACGCCCAGACAATGATGATGCCCTGCTGACTCCGGCCATGACGTTATATGCCGTCAAAGTGCTGCAGCAGAAACAACAATTTCCGCTGACCTATTTCCCGCAGACCCGTGTACAAACAGAGCTGGCGGAATATCAGCGGCAAATTAATCTGCAATTACCGGCGAATATCAATCCGCAAACTCAAACGCTGGTGACACAACTACGGCTGCAATACCGTGACAATACGGCGTTCGCAACCGCGGTGATGCGCTATTTTGCCACGCAGGGCTTTAGCTATACGCTGAATCCGCCGATATTAGCGGGAAATAACCAGATCGACGATTTCCTGTTCGGTAGCCGCCGCGGGTTTTGTGCCCATTTCGCCAGTGCGTTTACCTATTTGATGCGGACAGCCGGCATCCCGGCGCGCATGGTGACCGGCTATCTGGGCGGCGAATATCACGCTAATGGCAATTACCTGAGTGTCTATCAGTTCGATGCGCACGCATGGAGTGAGGTCTGGCTGAATGATCACTGGCAGCGTTTTGACCCGACCATGATGGTCGCGCCGGACAGGCTCAGTCGCAGTATTGATGAGGTGCTACCGGCCGAAGAAACCCGGCTGCGTGACCCGTTCAGTCTGACCAGTTACCGCAATATTTTGCTGCTCGCCGAGTTACACGCCTGGATGGCCGATATTGATTACCGCTGGACCAGCTGGGTACTGAACTACAATAATCAGTCGCAGGAGTCATTGCTGAGAGATCTGTTCGGCAGTTCTATTTTCGGGCGGGCACTCGCCATGGTTGGCGGGCTGGTTGTGGTGATCAGTCTGGCGTTTGTGTTCAGCTGGCTCACCCGCAAACACATAAAACAAGATCCGTTACTGCGAGCCTATCTGGTTTGTTGTCAGAAACTGGGAAAACAGGGCATGCCCCGCCTCCCGGGCGAAACACCACTGGCCTATCTGCAGCGACTTGAGCAGGCGCAACATCCATCCCGCCTTGTCATGCGGCAGATCACCGATCTCTATCAGCTGGCGAGCTATGCCGGTGCAGACAGACACAAAGCAACCCGGAAAATCCGGCAATTAGGCCGTCAGTTATGATGTTTTAATTCACTACGACCCGGTTGAGTTCATTGACAACCTCAACCACTTTAGAGGCACCATCATGGATCTGGCTAATAGCGGCACCCGCTTCATTAGCCAGTTGAGAGCCTGCATCAACCTCAGACAAGCTACTGTTCATCGCCGATATCATGTTGCGGGTATCAGACTGAATACGCTCAATCATACCTTCAATTTCTTTGGTCGAATTAGCCGTGCGAGATGCCAGACTGCGAACCTCATCAGCAACCACGGCAAAACCCCGGCCACTCTCACCGGCTCTGGCCGCTTCAATCGCGGCATTCAGCGCCAGCAAATTCGTCTGATCTGCAATCTGCCGGATAGTGTTTACAATTGAAGTGATATCATTGACCTGAGCGCCCAGTTGTTCCACCAACGACGAGGAGTCTCTGACTTTGCCAGACAGCGTCTGCATAGTCGCGATAGTGTTAGTGATAACCTGAGCCCCATTCTCAGAAAGCGATTCGGTTTCCTGCGCAATATCAAACGCAATTTGCGTGCTGTGTTGCAGCCGTTGCGCATACTCAATACGGGCAGAGATATCTGAAGCAAACTTCATCACCCGGAATGGCTTACCTTCCTCATCCAGCACAGGGTTATAGGTTGCCTCCAGCCAGACAGTACGGCCATCTTTCGCGCCTCGCTCACCCCGGCCGGAAAAATAGTTACCGTTCCGCAGACGTTGCCAGAACTGTTCGTAGTCATGACTATTCACATAATCCGGTTTACAAAAACGCCGGTGATGAAGATTTGTCAGATCTTTCTCGCTGAACCCCATCACCTGTCTGAATTTTTCATTCGCCTTGAGCACATTGCCCTGCAAATCAAACTCAATCACGGCCATGGAATTATTCAGTGCTTTGATAAGACTCTGCGAAAAGAGAGCTGTATTTTTTTGCGTAGTGACATCGCTGGCAATCTTGATGACCTTGCTCACCTTGCCATGACCATTGGTGACCGGAAAATAAGTTGCTTCCAGCCAGATCGATTGTTGCTGTTTATTCAGCCGTTTAAATTCACCCCGGAATGATTTCCCCCGGCGCAGAAGCTCCCAGAAACGCGCATATTCTGCACTGGCTGCAAACGCCGGCTCACAAAAAATACGGTGATGCTGGCCCGATAACTCAGTAACTGAATAACCCACAGTCTGGCAAAATAATGGATTAGCGGTCAGGATCACCCCATCCGGGTGAAACTCAATGACCGCCATGGTGTCATACAGCGAACGAAACACATCTTTAAACTGAGCCAGTTCGTTTTCTAATTCCTGTATCCGTAATTTATTCTGATTACCGAATGAAAACATGACTGCTCCGTTAGCGCTCAATTAAATGTGCTGTGACACTCTGACTCCGACTTTATACGTGTTAGCTGTTTTGTTTGTTCACTACGATGAAAAAGAAGCTTTTATCTGCAGATAATTATCAGATCATGCTCATGATTTTTTCACGGAAGATAAAGAACACCGCACCCAGCATGCACAACGCCGCCCAGAAATAATCCCACTTAAGGCCTTCTTTCAAGTAAAGCACAGAAAACGGCACAAACACGGCCAGGGCAATGACTTCCTGCATAATTTTGAGCTGACCAACGCTCAGTGCCGTATGGCCGATGCGGTTTGCCGGCACCTGCAGCATATATTCAAACAGCGCAATGCCCCAGCTCACGATGGCCGCGACAATCCACGGCTTGCTGCTCATGTCTTTCAGATGACCGTACCAGGCGAAGGTCATAAATACGTTACTGCACATCAGTAACAGCATACTGGTTAAAACGGGATTCACGTCACACTCCGGTAGTTACAACGCCGCGGTTATAACGCCATCAGCCTGAAAAAGGAAGTGGTTAAAGAATAATCTTCTGCCGAATGATGATTAATGTTGACCCGATAACGCCAGAAACACCCCCAGCACGATGAACAACACCGCGCTAAGCTGGTTAAGTAACCGTCCACCTCCCGTACTGAGCCAGTTTTTTGCACGATGAGCCAGCAACGCGTAACTACCATGAACCAGCACCATTAACACGCAGAACGTGATCACCAGCAACAGAAACTGCGGCAAATAGGCCCGTGAATGGTCGATAAACTGAGGCAACACCGAAA
>SSEX01000045.1 GCA_008015085.1 Tolumonas sp.
CATACGGATGAGCGTTATGCTCATCTAACACAACGTTATGCCGGACATCCTTTGCTGGATGAATTGCTGGCTTTACATAAACAGCATCTGCGTCTGGAGCGGCGGCTCAACAAAATTACCCGCATCGGAGATTTAATGCAGGCGCAGATCATGGAGTTGAACTGTGAGCTGAACAAACGAGCCAATACTGACCCATTAACGGGATTATATAACCGTGGCGGGTTATATCCGCAGATGAAAGAATTGGCTCAACGTCTGAAAGCTGAACAAAGTGGTTTCGGCATTTTGTTACTGGATCTGGATTATTTCAAAGAAGTGAACGATCAGTATGGTCATCTGAAAGGGGATCAATTACTGGTTTCGGTGGCAAATATTCTGCAATCTATCTGTTCAACACAGGATGTCTGTGCCCGCTGGGGTGGGGAGGAGTTCCTGATACTGCTGCCCGATTGTCATGCTAAATCACTGATCTCTATGGCTGAAAGCATTATGCGGGCGATCCGCAGTATCCGTTTGCCGGGAGAGCTGGATCGATATCTCACCGCAAGTATTGGTGCTTATTATTGTCAGCAAATTGAAATTATTGATGAAAGTATCCGTAAAGCTGATCTGGCGATGTATAAAGCTAAATCGCAGGGGCGGAATCAATTGATTGTTTATGCACCAGAATTGGGTGAAACAAGGGTTGTTCTTTGATCATGACTTTGGTAGATTAGCCGTCGCCTTATCAGACGGTTTGTAACAGATTGATGTTGTTGTTATTTTAACCGAACACGCCTTGCGGGCATCGTATAATGGCTATTACCTCAGCCTTCCAAGCTGATGATGCGGGTTCGATTCCCGCTGCCCGCTCCAAATTTCCTCTTTTGTTTTAGCTTTCTTTTTCTGGCCACCGTTCTTTGATTTCGATTATTTCTGGCAGATTATTGAGAAATATTGGGATTAAATCCGGATCAAAATGCTTGCCTGCTTCTACTTCAAGATGCGCGACAGCATCATCAACACTCCATGCTTTTTTATACGGTCTTGTACTGGTTAGTGCATCAAAAACATCTGCAATGGCGACGATCCGACCTTCAATGGGAATATCTTCACCACTCAGTTGATAGGGGTAGCCGGTACCGTTCCATTTTTCATGATGTGTCAGTGCCATCAAATGAGCCATACGCAATAACCCTGAAGGGTGATGACCGATAATATCGGCGCCAATCTGCGGGTGACGACGCATGATGACCCATTCTTCTTCAGTTAGTTTTCCTGGTTTTTGCAGCACGTTATCTGGCACGCCCAGTTTACCAATGTCGTGCATGGGGGCTGCGTTAAGAACATCATCGACATAACTGGCTGAGAACCCGGCTCCTCGGGCAATGATACGGGAGTAGTGACTCATCCTGATAACATGCCGGCCTGTTTCATTATCTTTATACTCAGCAGCCATCCCCAGCCGTTGTACAATCTGCAAGCGTGTTTCTTTTAGTTCATCAATACTGACCAGTGTCAGGTGTGTTTTGATTCTTGCCCTGACGACCAGAGGGCTCACTGGTTTAGTGATGTAATCGACCGCACCGGCATTAAAGCCTTGCGCTTCATCAATATCTTCAGCCAGAGCGGTAACGAAGATGACGGGGATATGTGCTGTGTTGGGGTTTTGTTTGAGTTTACGGCAGACTTCATGGCCGCTCATACCAGGCATCATGACATCCAGCAGGATCAGGGCAGGGACTTCTTTTTCAGCCAGCTCTAACGCTTTGATGCCATCTTTAGCAAATAGCAACCGGTACTCTCCCTGCAAGATTTGACGTAATACCTGCAGATTCAATGGTTCATCATCAACAAGCAATAATACCGGGCGGCTGTCTAATATCATCTGCTATCTCCACCGTTACGATACGGCTGGCATAACTGTTCCAATAACACTAAGGCATCATCAAAATCAAAGCGATTTACGGCGTTCCGCAATTTGACCCAATCGCTGTTCTGTTCCCTTTGTGGCAGTACCTTTGCGAGAGCAGCTAATGCGGTTTCATTTAGCTCACTGTGTTCTAACGCTTCTTTTAACTTTAGCGCAGCTTTCAGTAATGCACCGTTATCCAATGAAATTTCATTTTTTTCTTTGGATGGTGTCATGCTTTCTGCTGGATGCTGCGCCCAGTTTTGTAATGCCTGTATGGTCTTATTTAACATATTAGCCAGCTGCATGAGCAGATCCGGTTCAATCTCTGTGTGATTACGACACCGGCTTTCAAGCTCTTGTGCTACTGATGCCAGTTGTTTCAATCCTAAATTATTGCAGACGCCTTTTAGTTTATGGGTGTAATAACGCCCTTGCTCGTTATTGGAAAATTTCTGTAATAACTCGCTGAGAGTGGTTTGATAATGTTCAGCAAAATCAGCCAATGCCTGCCGGTAAGCCTCAGGATGCTCCCAGATTTTTAACCCTTGCTGATAGTTTAATCCGGGTATTTGAGGGATATTTTGTGCTGTCTCAGCGAATTGGCTGTCTGGTATCAGACGTGGCTGATATTGAATGTTAATATGCAGAACTTGTGCGATTTCGGTGAGCAGCCGTTCCACATCAATGGGTTTGGAGGCAAATCCATCCATCCCGGCATTGCGGGCAGCGACCCGATCATCCTGAAATACACTGGCGGTCAGTGCGATTATCGGTGTTCGCAACTGCTGTTTTTCTTGCTCATACTGGCGGATAAATCGGGTAGCGCTTAGCCCGTCCATACCGGGCATCTGTACATCCATCAGGATCAAATTGAAGCTACGGTTCATAAATAATTCGGTCGCTTCCAGTCCGTTGTGTGCTGTTGTTACCTTATGCCCGCGTTCGCGCAGGATCAGTTCAAGCAGATCCAGATTTTGTTGCACATCATCAACGATCAGAATATTCAGAGGAGGAAGATAAATCGTCTTCTGTGACTCGGTGTGGATGGGCTGCTCGCCAGTGATGATGGGTAATAAAACGTGAAAAACAGATCCTGAGCCGACTTCACTTTCAAGCCATATTTTCCCACCCATGAGCTCTACTAATTGTTTACAGATAGTTGTGCCCAGGCCTGTGCCGCCAAAGCGGCGGGTGACAGAGGCATCAGCCTGTGTGAATGCCTCAAAAATACGTTCTTGTCGTTCAGCCGGTATACCGACACCGGTGTCCTGAATGCAGAAATGCAGTTGCCCATTATCAAGGAACGCGGATAGGGTGACTTGCCCGTGTTCGGTGAATTTGATGGCGTTGCCAAGCAAATTGGTTAGTACCTGCTTCAGACGTAACGGGTCACCTTTCTGGTAAGCAGGTAAATCAGGTGCCTGAATGAGTGTCAGCTGTAATCCTTTATTTCTGGCACTTCCTTCCAGCTCAGTGATGAGTTCTTGCAGCAACACAGAAACTGAGAAGCTTATTTCTTCCAGCTCGATATTGCCGCGTTCCATTCTGGCTGTGTCCAGGATATCATTCAGCAGACGTAGCAACGATTTGGCCGATTTACGGATCGTTTCCAGATGTTGTTTTTGTTCAGGTTGCAGGGGGGATGCCAGCACCACATCGGTAAACCCGATGATAGCATTCATTGGTGTTCTGATTTCGTGACTCATATTGGCCAAAAACGCGGTTTTAGCTGCAGCGGCTTGTTCCGCTTTGTTTTTTGCCTCCAGCAGCGCTTGTTCCATTGCATGACGTTCGGAAATATCAAAGATCACACCATCCAGCCAGAGCAGCTGACCATATTCATCAAAAAGGCTGCTACCGTGTTCCCATACCCAACGATAGCTGCCATTACGGTGTCGCAGGCGGTATTCAATCGTGTAATGCTGTCTGGCCCAGACGCTGTCTGCAATCGTTTCCTGTACCTGTTCCCAGTCGTCAGGGTGGATCAGGTTATTCAGATTCAGCTCATGGCGTTTATTGACAAAATCCGTTGCCGGATAGCCCGTCAATTCGAGCACGGCATCACTGACAAAAACCAGCGGCCGTTCATCTTCGGGTAATGCTCGGTAGGAGATGCCGGGCAGGTTAGAGATCAATGAACGGAATTGCTGTTCGCTGTCACGCAGGGCAAGTTCCATTTGATGGCGCTCTGAAATGTCCTCTACAAAGCCCACAAACAATGACTCGCCAGGGATCTGCATATAACCGACTGATATTTGCAGAGGAAATATTTTTCCTGACTTTTTCATACCCTGAATGATCCAGGTTTTCTCAGTATATTGCTCTGGGTTTTGCTGTTGAGAGTAAACCATGCGACTGAGCTGGAGTGGCATCAATGTTAGCCGGCTGACGTTTTTTCCTTTTATTGCGTCAGCCTGCCAGCCAAAAATCTGCTCTGCCGCATGATTGAATTGCTGAATATGGCCCCTGGGATCTGTGATGATAATGCCGGTGCCAGCGGTGTCGATAACAGAGCGAAAGCGGGTCTCACTGATTTTCAGATCTGAGAGAATTTTCTGGTAACGTTTCAGAGACCTGCTTGTATAAAAAAGCAGGCTCAGGATAACCAGAATCAATACAGCAATCATTGCAGGATAAAATGGCTGCATATATTTGAGATCAGGAGTGTTCACTAGCCGTATCATCAGTGTAGCTGCATTTATTCTGCCAAGAGGGTATCGCAGTTGTTGTCTAAGGTTTTTCTCCGGCTATGCCAGTGCTAGAATGTGATCTTTCCTAAAATCCTGAAAATTATTCCAGTCACAAGGAAGCCCATGAAAGTCAAAACCCGTTTTGCACCTAGCCCAACTGGCTTGCTGCACATTGGTGGTGCCCGTACTGCACTCTATTCCTGGTTATACGCTAAAAATCAGGGTGGCGAGTTTGTTCTGCGTATCGAAGATACTGATACTGAACGTTCAACTCAGGCTGCGATTGATGCCATCATGGAAGGGATGACCTGGTTAGGTTTTGACTGGGATGAAGGCCCGTATTATCAGACCAAACGTTTTGACCGTTACAACCAGCTGATCGACCAGCTGTTGGCAGAAGGCAAAGCGTATAAATGTTACTGCTCAAAAGAGCGTCTTGAAGCACTGCGTGAAGGCCAGATGGCGAATGGCGAAAAACCACGGTATGACGGTCATTGCCGTGACAGCCATGAACAGCATGACGATGATGAACCGTATGTGATCCGTTTCCGTAATCCGCAGGAAGGCTCCGTTGTGTTTGATGACCACGTGCGTGGCCGTATCGAATTTGCGAATACTGAACTGGATGACCTGATCATTCGTCGTTCTGACGGAGTACCGACTTACAACTTCTGTGTGGTGGTGGATGACTGGGATATGGAGATCACTCACGTTGTCCGTGGTGAAGACCATATCAACAATACTCCGCGTCAGATCAATATCTACAAAGCTCTGGGTGCGCCTGAACCTGAGTTTGCTCATGTATCTATGATCCTGGGTGATGATGGTGCCAAGCTGTCAAAACGCCATGGCGCGGTGGGTGTCATGCAATACCGCGATGATGGTTATCTGCCGGAAGCGGTGCTGAACTATCTGGTGCGTCTGGGCTGGTCTCATGGCGATCAGGAAATCTTCACCCGTGAAGAGATGATCAAGTTGTTCAGCCTCGATAACATCAGCAAATCTGCTTCTGCATTTAATACCGAGAAGCTGAAATGGCTGAACAACCACTACATTCGTACCCTGGATCCGGTGTATGTCGCTTCACATCTGGAATGGCAGATGAACGATCTGGGTATCGACTATAAGAACGGCCCGGCACTGACTGACATCATCGGCCTGCTGGCTGAACGTTGCCAGACACTGCGTGAAGTTGCAGAGCAAAGCCGTTACTTCTATGAAGAATATGAAGCGATTGACGAAGCGGCGGCGAAGAAACATCTGAAGGCAGCTGCACGCGAACCTTTGGCCTTGATTCGTGTTAAGCTGGCTGCGTTAGAGTCTTGGGAAACCGAAGCTCTGCATCATGTGATTCAGGATACTGCAACTGAGCTGAATCTGGGAATGGGTAAAGTCGGTATGCCACTGCGCGTTGCTGTAACCGGTCTGGGCCAGTCGCCGTCAATTGATGCGGTCATGAAACTGGTTGGTAAAGATCGCGTCCTGGCGCGTTTGGATAAGGTGCTGGCGCAATTACCTGCGGCAGAATAAGAGTTTTATAAACGGAAGCGGATCTCCTTTGGTTGTCCGCTTCTTTGTTAATTAAAATGGGAGCTCCAACATGAAAAAATACAGTTTGAGTCTGCTGGCTGCCTCTGTTCTGGCAGCTGGTGCCGCGCAGGCTGATAGTTTCAATATCGCTGGCGGTCTGGACTACATGTATTCCGACATGGATGGTTCTGCGCAACATCAGGATCGTAATTATTCATCAAACAGCCTGTGGACGACTTATGTCGATTTCCGTCATCCGCTGCTGATGGTGCCAAACGTTAACTTCCAGGCAACAGATTTGTCTTCAGATGCATCTGGCTTTGATAACAAACTGAGAACCTATGATTTTGCGTTCTATTATTCTCCGTTTGAGCTGGATACCTTAACGCTGAATACCGGTCTGAACTTCCGTCGCTATGATGGCACTCTGAACCATAACCATGATTATTCAAACGATGCCATCATGCTGTATGGTGCAGCGGAAACCCAGATCCCTGGTACCGATCTGGGAGCATTTGCTGATGCCCGCGTGTCTCATTGGGACAGCGATCACTCACACGACTGGAAAGTAGGTGTGAGCTATGTGGTATTTCCGGATGACATCCTGAAGCTCAAACTGCGCGCCGGTTATCGTAATATTCGTGTGAATTATAACGAAGACAGCGTGCAGCTTGACCAGCATATGGATAACTGGTTCCTGGGTGCGGAACTTCGTTATTAATTTTTTCGATAAAGAAAAAAGCTTTAACAGATAAAGCCAAAGGGGAGTGCTGAACAATACACTCCCTTTTTTATTGCTTATATTTCATAAAATTAAAGCAAATAGACTCGTTTGCGCTCATTAATGCCGGTTATTTGCCTATCTATATCCATAAAACAACTATAGATATGACATTTCTTTATTAAGAAATTCGATTAATTCTTTGTCGGTCACCTGTTTTGCTTGTAAGCTAACCCTATTCTTAATGCAGGAATTGGCATATGAGCGAGAAATCTTCTTTAGGTCCATTGAACGGACCGCATCTGACGAAACTGGCGGAAGCCGTGGCAAATTTAACGCAATCTGAACTGATTTGGGCCAGTGGCTATCTGTTTGGGCTGGCACAGTCCCAAGGCGCAGCGGGTGGGATCACACCTGCTGCGAATGCAGTTGCTGCTCCGGCTGCTGCACAGCCAAGCGGCAGTCTGACGATTCTGTTTGGTTCACAGACCGGTAATGCCAAAGGCGTGGCGGAAAGTGTGAAAGCACAGGCGGAAGCTCGTGGTATTCCGGTTTCGCTGGTGGCGATGAATGATTACAAGCCTAAACAGCTTAAAAAAGAAACCCATGTACTGATTGTGACCAGCACCTACGGTGAGGGTGAGCCACCAGAAGCAGCGGCGGATCTGCATGCACAGCTGAAAGGCGGCAAGATCGGTAAGCTGTTCGGCCTGCAATTTGCGGTGCTGGGCTTAGGCGACTCCTCTTATGAATTCTTCTGCCAGACTGCCAAAGATTTCGATGCTTTCCTGGAAAAAGCAGAAGCTACCCGCCTGCAGGATGCTGCGATTCTCGATGTTGATTACCGTGCGGCTGCAGAAAGCTGGTCAGCAACTTTCCTCGATAAACTGGCTTCTACTCTGACCGCTGCGCCTGCGGCGACAGCAGTTGCGGGTAGTGCGGTAGTTGCTGGGCATGCTGTTGTAGGTAATAGTGCCTACGATAAATTCAATCCGTTCACAGCGACGCTGAATACGAATCAGAAAATTACCGGCCGTGATTCCACCAAAGATATTCGTCATTTTGAGATCAATCTGGAAGGTTCAGGAATTACCTATCAGCCAGGTGATGCACTGGGTGTCTGGTTTGATAATGATGCCGCCGTCGTTGCTGAAATTCTGTCTCTGGCTGGTTTGACTGGCGATGAGCAAATCACGGTATCAGGTAAAGCAGTGGCATTAAGCGATGCATTGACCAGTCAGTTTGAATTAACTCGTCTGCATGCTGGTTTTATCTCGGGTCTGGCTGAAATTTCAGCGGACGAATCGCTGAAAGCGCTGGCAGCGGATAAAGACGAAACCCGCAAACTGGCAGCGAACGCGCAGATTGTTGATGTGCTGAAACGCTTCCCGACCAAACTGACCGCTGACCAGCTGGCCGGATTACTGCGTGCATTGAGCCCACGTCTGTACTCTATCGCATCTTCGCAGGCTGAAGTGGAAGAAGAAGTGCATCTGACCGTTGGTGTTGTGCGATATCCGCAGGAAGATGGTTCTGTTCGTTCCGGTGGCGCCTCTTCCTTCCTGGCTGATCGTGTAGCGGAAGGCGGTGAAGTGCGTGTGTTCGTTGAGCACAATGATAACTTCCGTCTACCTGCTAATCCTGATACCCCGGTGATCATGGTCGGTCCTGGTACAGGCATTGCGCCGTTCCGTTCTTTCATTCAGGAACGTGATGCGCAGGGTGCAGAAGGCAAAAACTGGTTGTTCTTCGGTAATCCGCATTTCACGCAGGACTTCCTCTATCAGGTGGAATGGCAGAAATATGTGAAGAGTGGTCTGCTGACCAAAATCGATCTGGCCTTCAGCCGTGATCAAGCCAATAAAATCTACGTACAAGATAAATTAAAGGCCAAAGGCGCAGAAGTGTGGCAATGGCTGCAGGAAGGCGCACATTTCTATGTCTGCGGTGATGCCAACCGAATGGCGAAAGATGTTCACGAAGCATTGGTGAACATCGTGGCTGAACATGGCGGCAAGAGCGCCGAACAAGCCGAAGAATATGTAAATGAATTGCGTCGTGCCAAGCGTTACCAGAGGGATGTCTACTGATGAGCGAGCAAAAATTATCTGACAACGAACGTCTGAAAGCAGAAAGTAACTTCCTGCGTGGAACGATTGCACTGGATCTGCAAAATGATCTGACAGGCGGTTTTACCGGTGACAACTTCCAGCTGATCCGTTTGCATGGCATGTACCAGCAAGATGACCGTGATATTCGTGCTGAGCGTGCGCAGCAGAAACTGGAGCCGCTGCACAATGTGATGTTACGTGCGCGTATGCCGGGCGGTATCATCACGCCGGAACAGTGGTTAGGGATTGATGCCTTTGCACATGACCACACCATGTATGGCAGCATTCGTCTGACGACACGTCAGACCTTCCAGTTCCACGGTGTGTTGAAGCCGAAAATCAAGCTGATGCACCAGACACTGAACAAATACGGCATTGATTCTATCGCCACTGCCGGTGACGTGAACCGTAACGTGCTGTGTACGTCTAATCCGGTTGAATCAGAGCTGCATCAGGAAGCCTATGAATGGGCGAAGAAGATCTCTGAACACCTGCTGCCGAAGACTCGTGCCTATGCCGAAATTTGGCTGGATGGTGAGAAATTAGGTCCGGATGAAGAGCCGATCCTGGGTTCAACCTATCTGCCGCGTAAGTTCAAAACCACGGTAGTGATCCCGCCGCAAAACGACATTGACGTGCACGCGAACGATCTGAACTTTGTAGCGATTGCTGAAGATGGCAAGCTGGTTGGTTTCAACGTTCTGGTCGGCGGTGGTCTGGCGATGACCCACGGCAATAAAGAAACCTTCCCTCGTAAGGCAGATGATTTCGGTTTTATCAAGAAAGAAGATACGCTGAAATTTGCCGAAGCGGTGGTGACGACACAGCGCGACTGGGGGAACCGTTCAAACCGTCTGAACGCGAAAACCAAATACACGCTGGAACGTGTCGGTGTCGATGCGTTTAAAGCGGAAGTAGAAAAACGTACCGGTATTAAGTTTGAAGAAAGCCGTCCATATGTGTTCACCAGTCGTGGTGATCGTTTTGGCTGGGTAGAAGGTATTGATGGTAAACATCACCTGACCCTGTTCATCGAAAACGGCCGTATTCTGGATTTCCCAGGCAAACCGCTGAAAACCGGTCTGGCTGAGATTGCGAAGATCCACAAAGGTGATTTCCGCATGACCGCGAACCAGAACCTGATCATTGCGGGTGTGCCGAAAAAAGAGAAAGCCAAGATCGAAAAAATTGCGCGTGCACATGGTCTGATTGATGATGGTATCACTGAGCAGCGTAAAAACTCGATGGCGTGTGTCGCGCTGCCGACTTGCCCATTGGCGATGGCCGAAGCAGAACGTTTCCTGCCGGGCTTTATCGATCAGGTAGAAGCGGTAATGGCAAACCACGGTCTGTCCCAAGAACATGTGATCCTGCGTGTCACTGGCTGCCCGAATGGTTGTGGTCGTGCGATGCTGGCGGAAATCGGTCTGGTGGGTAAAGCGTTGGATCGTTATAACCTCTATCTCGGTGGTAACCGTGAAGGCACGCGTATTCCGCGTCAGTATCGCGAGAACATCAGCTCTGCGGAAATCTTAAAAGAGATCGATGCATTGCTGGGCCGTTGGGCGAAAGAGCGTAACGAGAACGAAGGCTTTGGTGATTTCGTGATCCGCGCTGGTATCGTGAAACCTGTCGTTGATTCTGCTAAGGATTTCTATGCCGCATAATCTTTTGTCGCTGAGTGCACTGGTTACACTCTCTAAAGAAGAACAAACAGCTCAGCTGGTTGAAGTGAATCAGCAGCTGGAGGCGCTCAGCGCACAAGAGCGTGTGCAATGGGCATTTGAACATCTGGAAGGCGAGTTTATTCTCTCGTCGAGTTTTGGTATTCAGGCAGCCCTCATGCTGCATCTGGTGACGCAAGTGCGCCCGGATGTGCCGGTGGTGCTGACAGATACCGGTTATCTGTTCCCGGAAACGTATCAGTTTATCGATCAGTTGACCGATCGCCTGAAGCTGAATCTAAAAGTATATCAGGCACCGATCACCCCAGCCTGGCAGGAAGCCCGTTACGGCAAACTGTGGGAACAGGGCGTGGAAGGCATTGAAAAATACAATCAGATCAACAAAGTAGAACCGATGGCGCGCGCGCTGAAAGAGCTGGATGTCAAAACCTGGTTCTCGGGTTTACGTCGTGAGCAGTCTTCTACTCGTGGCAATCTGCCGGTGCTGGCGGTGCAGCGTGGCATCTTCAAGTTCCTGCCGGTGATCGACTGGACCAACAAAGACGTGTTCTATTACTTCAAGGAACACGATCTGCCATATCACCCATTGTGGGAGCAAGGCTACCTGTCGGTCGGTGATGTGCAGACCACCGCAAAGTGGGAACCGGGCATGACGGAAGAACAAACCCGTTTTTTCGGTCTGAAACGCAAGTGAGGATTGCACGAAGAGAAATAAGCTAAGCATAAGGGCGCATCAAGCGCCCTTTGTTATGTCCGTCAATCTTTGTCTGTCAGGTTTTATCCGCTTCTCGCTGTAATACCAGCTGAATAAATGCATCACGGATCGGGTTATCGTAATGCGGATTCCAGGCTATCCCGATATCCCATTGGGTGTAATCACCCGATAAAGGGATGATATCGACCTCTTCCGGCGCAATAAATACCGCACTTTGCGGCACTATCGCCACACCCAGTCCGGCTGCCACCAGCGCCAGCAAGGTCTGATTATCGCCTGCGTACTGTGCCACCACCGGATAACAATGATGAAAGGCCAGAAACTGATCAATCTGTCGATTGAAACGTTGCCCTTGTGTGGGCGTTAAACGCAGCAGTGGTAATTGCTCCAACTGGCGTAAAAAATCCGCTTCGTCATGGCCAGGATAATGGTGCCGGTTCACCGCTAATACTAATTGATCGGTTAATAACTTATGCGCGACCAACGGTGGTTCAATCGGTAAACGTAAAAAGCCTAACTGTGATTGATCGGCCAGCAACTGGGCTATCAACGGCACCGATGAGGTGTCTTGAAAGGTGATCGTAACATCGGGATATAACGCGCGGAATTGTGCGGTGAAAGAAGATGCCAAACGCAGGCTGGAAAGCCCGATCCCGATCGCCAGTTTGCCGGATTGCCCTTTTAACACCCGTTGCGCGTGTCGTTTTAACTGCTCTGCTTGCAAGACCAGCGTGCGGGTTTGTTCATGCAACTCTTTGCCCAACGGCGTTAATTCCGCTCCACGCCGGTTACGAGTAAACAATAATCCGCCCAGCGTTTCTTCCAAAGCATGGATCTGCTTGGAAAGCGCTGGCTGGGTAATAAATAGCTTTTGTGCAGCTTCGGTAAAATTCAGGCAATCAGCCAAAGTCACAAAAGCACGTAACTGACGTAGTTCCATTCCGTTTGGTTATCA
>SSEX01000155.1 GCA_008015085.1 Tolumonas sp.
CCAAATCACTATTAGCAATTTCAGCATAGCTCAACGGATTTTCAATTCCCATTGCGCCCTGTGTTTCAACTTTAATAGCCAAGTTGCGATTTTTCGCTTCCTATATGGCTGCTGATGCATTGAAAAAGGAAGCGAAAAATCGCAACTTGGCTATTAAAGTTGAAACACAGGGCGCAATGGGAATTGAAAATCCGTTGAGCTATGCTGAAATTGCTAATAGTGATTTGGTTATCATCGCATCTGACATTGAGATCGAACAAAAAGAACGCTTTCATCAGGCCAACACAATGCATGTTTCTATTGAGGATGTACTGACTGATGTATCGCGTGTGTTTGACCGCTGCCAGAAATCATGATCACCGGCATTATCACATTCGTCCTTAATGAAGAGCATCTTCCTCTCTGGAAATTGAATGGATTAAAACAGCTATCGGGGCTGTTTAAATCCATGACCATCTGGCGCAATATCAGTAAAGAAAAACAGTGCAATCTTGAATACATGTTGAATGTACTCAGTATGAAAAATATGAATGGTGATTTATGCCAGCTCATTATTGAAGGACTGGACTCTGAACTGGCCTGTATGGTGCTGACAGAATACATTTCTCAGAAGTTCAATCTTGTTGCAACTACACATCTGAAAAAGAAAAATATAATATCGGAAATAGCCAATGCAGGTATGGTATTGCCTGAAACTAATTTCAGATTGATCTTCAGGACAGAACCTGCAGCTGTTTTACCGAAAGAAATATTGCTCTACCGTGCATTAGAATCGCTGAACCAACAAGATGGACAACGCATTGAATTATTTAATGCGCTACAGGTCAGAGAACACATTTCATCGACTTATCTAGGCGATTTTATTGCACTGCCACATATCATTCATGCGGCAGTGCCCGAACCTGTCCTGATTATTCAGCGTGTAGGAAAACCGGCTTCTTGGGAAAAACCAGAACAACAGGTTGCACTGATTATCACGGTATTATTGCCTGCCAAACCGGAACGCCCGCTTCTGCAAGCAACGACACGCTTCACTCGCTGGTTATTGAATTCGTTTAATCGGCAAGTTCTGACAGAAACTACGGATGATTTCACGTGTGAATTTATTATCCGCTATGTGATGGCCTTTTATCGGCGCTTTTCCCTTTACGTGTTGGTGAATATTTTCATTCCACCAGATAACCACGATTTTGCATCATCGCGCCGTTGTTCTTTCATTCTGAACCAGGCTAAATAGTTTTTTAGATAATCAGTCCCAACACCATGAAATCGAGCCATCCAACCTCGTAAGCGGCTTATGTAGTTGTTCAATGTTTGGATGTGGTACACCTCATCTTCAACACGTTTTTTATCACTGATTATCAATCGTTTATGAATAACACCTGTATTCTCTGCAACCTGAATATAGCTTTGATTTCCATCAGTACACAGGACAGAACCCCGACGAATCAAGGGTTCTATGGCGGGTGCTATTTGCTGATAACTTTTGTCTAATAGAACGGTTTCTGTCTCATTTTCATAACGGTCAAGTGCGATCAAAACAGGCACAAGAGGAGGTAAACCATGCCCATTGCCGCCATGTTTTCTTGGCTCCCTTTCTAAATGCCGAGACCCTTTAAATGATTCTGCGAAAAACATTTCATCCGCTTCAACGATCCCACATAACTTTGTCGCGCCGGTCGTTAATGCATAGCGAAGAAAGCGATGCCGCCAGCGAAAGGATGTTTTCAAGTTGATATGGCATTCATCTGCGGCAGCTTGTAAGGTCATCCCTTCTTTTAAGCATTGAGCATACGCAACCCATTGTTCTTTTCTGCGTAAACCGGACAGAGATGAATGAGTTAACTGATTGAAAGTTCTAAGACAATCTTTACAACGATAACGAAGTGAGCCGTGAGATTGCCCCCAGTGGATCACATGAACACTGTGACAATGAGGGCAGGAAATCGGTTCATCCGCATGATGCTCACTGAAGGATTGCCGTAAGAGATCAGCTTGTAAATGATGCTGGATATGCTGTTGCGCTCGTTCAAGTTGTGTTGATGAAAGATGAGTTAAAGCCCGTAACAGTTCCAAAAAGTCGCTGGAGTCCATGATGCGAATTCCTGTTCTGAATACCTACTTTAATTATAACTCACTCACCAACACGTAAAGGGAAAAGCGCCTGTATTGGCGCTATTAAATATCAGCATTCAGGCAAATATATCATAGAATATTTTTCGATAATAAATGCTGTTTTAGCCCCAAAGTGTATTAAGCCTTATTCTTCGGTAGAATCAATTTCGGGACTAATATGCTTGATGATTCTGGCTGGGTTGCCACCGATCACGACATTATCTCCAAAGCTTTTGGTCACCACTGCGCCTGAGGCGACAACGACATTATTACCGAGTGTGACGCCAGGGTTAATGGTGGCGTGACCGCCAATCCAGCAGTTATCGCCAATGGTGATAGGCTTGGCAAACTCTTTACCGCTGATGCGTTCATTCGGGTCAATCGGGTGGGTGGCGGTATAGATACCGACCTGCGGTGCCAGCATGCAATTTTTGCCAATTTTTACTTCCGCCACATCAAGAATGACACAGCCATAGTTCGCATAAAAATTTTCACCGACATGTATATTTGAACCGTAGTCGCAGTTGAAAGTGGACTCGATATAAATATTTTCACCGGTTGAGCCGAACAGTTTTTTGATGAGTTTCCGCCGTTTGCGGGTTTCTTTCTGACTGGTGTTATTCAGTTTTTCTGTAATCGTTCGGGTGCGAATGCGCATTTTTTTAAGCTTCAGATCGCTGGGATCGTAATATTCTCCTGCCAGCATTTTTTCATATTCAGTCACGAGTAAAGACTCCTTTTATCGTTATGCAAAACAGAATAGCAGGAGATAACGCCAAAGACCTCACATATAGCGAGGTCTTTGGTGTGTTAATGTCATTTACTCAGCGATTTCAATCAGCACATCACCCGGATTAACACGATCTCCTTTGGCAATGTGAACCGCGGCCACTTTACCGGCAATCGGTGCCATGATTTCAGTTTCCATCTTCATTGCTTCAGTAACCAGCAATGGCTGACCTGCTTTAACTGTGTCGCCTTCTTTAACCAGTACGTCAACGATATTGCCCGGCATCGCGGTAGTTACATCGCCAGGTGCAGAAGCTTTCTTGCGTTTATTACTGGCTGAGCCTGAACTGACATAGTTGTTCAGTGGCTCGAAAACAACCTCTTCCGGCAGTCCATCAATTGACATATAGAAGTGGCGTTTGTTGTCGCCCTGAATACCGATGCCTGTGATATCAATATGGTAAGACTCGCCATGCACATCAATAACGAACTCGGTTGGCATTCCTTCTTTCGCGACCGACTGCGCTGCGTTTGCGTCTGGCTGAGGCAGTAGTACTTCCGGAGTCAGTGTGCCGTTTTCTCGTTCCTGCAGGAACTTACGACCGATATCCGGGAACATGGCAAAAGTCAGCACGTCTTCTTCTGATTTCGCCAGTGCGCCGATTTCTGCGGTTAGTTTTGCCAGTTCAGGCTTCAGCAGATCGGCCGGACGGACATCAATGATCTCTTCATTGCCAATCGCCTGACGTTGCAGGGCCGCATTCACCGGAGCTGGAGATTTACCGTAACGACCTTGCAGATACAGTTTCACTTCATTGGTAATGGTTTTGTAACGTTCACCAGCCAGCACGTTAAAGACGGCTTGAGTGCCGACGATCTGAGAAGTTGGGGTTACCAGCGGAGGATAGCCCAAATCTTTACGCACACGAGGGATCTCATCAAACACTTCGTTAATACGGCTCAGTGCACCTTGTTCTTTCAGCTGGTTGGCCAGATTTGAGACCATACCACCCGGAACCTGATTGACCTGTACACGGGTATCGACACCAGTGAATTCGCTTTCGTATTGGTGGTATTTTTTACGTACGGCATTGAAATACATGCCGATTTCCTGAATCAGCTCTAAATCCAGGCCGGTGTCATATTCGGTGCCACGCAGTGCAGCAACCATTGACTCGGTCGCTGGATGGCTGGTGCCCCATGCCATGCTGGAGATTGCTGTATCAATGTTATCAGCACCATTTTCAATTGCTTTCAGCTGGCACATAGAAGCCACACCGGCGGTGTCATGGGAGTGAACGAAAATCGGCAGATCAACAGCAGCTTTCAGCGCTTTGACCAGATCGCCAGTAGCGAATGGCGTCAGCAGGCCGGCCATATCTTTGATAGCGATAGAATCCACACCTAAATCAACCAGTTCACGCGCCTGAGCGACAAATGCTTCGGTGGTATGAACCGGGCTGGTGGTGTAGCAGATCGTGCCCTGTGCGTGCTTACCGGCTTTTTTTACGGCACGGATGGCAGTCGCCAGATTGCGCACATCGTTCATCGCATCAAAGACACGGAAAACATCGATGCCATTTTCGGCAGCTTTCGCTACGAAGGCTTCAACCACGTCGTCACTGTAATGACGGTAACCCAGCAGGTTCTGACCACGCAGCAGCATTTGCAGACGGGTATTTGGCAGTGCACGACGCAGCTGACGCAGACGTTCCCACGGATCTTCTTTCAGGAAACGTACGCAGGAATCAAATGTCGCACCACCCCAGACTTCGAGTGACCAGTAGCCGACTTTATCCAGCTTGCCACAGATCGGCAGCATGTCTTCTGTGCGCATCCGGGTTGCTAACAGTGACTGATGAGAATCACGCAGTATGGTATCGGTGACGGTAATTTTTTTGCTCATTCTGAATCTTTCCTCATTCCGGTTAACGGCCTGTCGACCGGGTGAAATCTTATAATCCGGCGTATGCCGCGATAGCTGTGGCGATAGCAAGAGCCAATTGTTCCGGGCGTCGTTTTTCTGAATATTCCAGCAACTCAGGGTGGTTTTCTACGAAACTGGTATTGAATTCGCCGGTGCGGAATTCAGGGTTGCGCAGAATCTCCTGATAATAAGGCGTTGTGGTTTTCACGCCATGCACACGCATGTCATCCAGTGCGCGCAATCCGCGAGCCAGCGCCTCTTCCCAGGTCAGAGCCCATACAATCAGCTTCAGACACATGGAATCGTAGTGCGGCGGGATCACATAACCGGTGTAGATGGCGGTATCAGTACGAACCCCAGGCCCCCCCGGTGCGTAGTAGCGGGTGATTTTGCCGAAAGACGGGAAGAAGTTGTTTTTCGGATCTTCCGCATTGATACGGAACTGCAGCGCAAACCCGTGATGACGGATGTCTTCCTGCTTAACAGACAACGGCAGGCCGGATGCAATACGGATCTGTTCACGTACGATATCAATACCGGTAATTTCTTCGGTGATGGTGTGTTCTACCTGTACACGGGTATTCATTTCCATGAAGTAAACTTCATCACCGGTCAGCAGAAACTCAACCGTCCCCGCATTTTCATAGCCAACCGCTTTAGCGGCGCGAACCGCCATTTCACCGATATAAGCGCGCTGTTCAGGTGTCAATTGCGGGCTTGGGGCAATCTCAATCAGCTTCTGGTTACGACGCTGGATAGAGCAGTCACGCTCATACAAATGCACGGTATTACCAAAGCTGTCAGCGAGGATCTGAGCTTCAATATGTTTTGGATTAACGATGCATTTTTCTAAGAAAACTTCAGCAGAACCAAACGCTTTGGTCGCTTCAGAAATTACACGAGGGTAGGCTTGTTCCAATTCTTCACGGCTGTTACAACGGCGAATACCACGACCACCGCCACCAGACGTTGCTTTCAGCATGATCGGATAACCAATGCGCTCAGCTTCAGAAATAGCCTGAGCCAGATCAGCCAGATTACCTTCAGTGCCTGGCGTACATGGCACACCGGCGGCAATCATGCTGCGGCGAGCTTCGGTCTTGTCACCCATCCGGCGAATAACTTCAGCACTTGGGCCAATGAATTTCACTCCGTGTTCATCACACAGTTCAGCCAGATGCGCATTTTCTGAAAGGAAACCATAGCCAGGATGCAGCGCATCACAGCCGGTTTCGACCGCAAGACTAACCAAACGCTGAGGGTTCAGGTAGCCAGCAAGCGGGTCTGCACCCAGAGAGTAGGCTTCATCTGCCCGTTTGACATGCAATGCATGACGATCGGCATCAGAATAGACTGCCACCGAACGAATACCCAGTTCAGCGCATGCACGCACGATGCGTACTGCGATTTCCCCACGGTTGGCAATCAGTATTTTCTTAATC
>SSEX01000002.1 GCA_008015085.1 Tolumonas sp.
ATCATGGTCAGTATGTGAAGGATAATTCGTTTGGTCATGGTTCTTTAGATAATCCATCTCACTTCATTGTGCCTACTGTTATAGTTTCTGATAATAAAGAAGAAAATAATTATATTAAGAAAGCATTCTCTGAGTGTGATGTTCTATTTCATTATCAGGTTTCTGGTTATATTGCTTATTTAATGGGGTATGATATTAATTTTAGAGATTGTTCTCGTGGATATATAAATGGTTCTCGATTGGATGGTTCCGCAGGAGTTAAAATTATTAACTAAAAGTAAATAACCTTATAATAAATAGGGTTTATTTGACTATTAGCCATCTTTATGGATGGCTAATAGTCTTGTTGAATGTTTTATTTTTGCTTCTGTTCTTGTTCTTTCGCCTGCTGGGCTGCCAGTGCGGCAGCTTCTGTTGCAGCAATATTTTCCAGTGTTGCAGCGGCGGCTGCACCAGCAGCGGTACCGGCAGTAACCGGATCAATGCTGACTACGTCTCCACGGGCGTTTTTTAACGTCACTTCAACCTGATTAAACGCGATATTGATGCCATGTTCAGTAAACAGCTGATCGATGCGTCGGTTCAGCTCATCCAGCGCCGGATTACGATCGCCCAGTTCCCGCACAAAGAAACGCATTTCATGATCCAGTGTGCTGGCTCCGAATGCCAGGAAGTAGACGGTTGGATCCGGTTCTTTCATGACACGCTGATTTTCATGCGCAGCCTGCAGTAACAATTTGCGGGTCAGCTCCAGATCTGATCCGTAAGAGACACCGATCCGCAGTACTACGCGGGTTACGGTATCACTCAGTGACCAGTTGATCAGACGCTCGGTAACGAATGCCCGGTTAGGAATAATGACTTCCTTGCGGTCAAAGTCGGTGATAGTTGTGGCTCGGATACGGATCTTGTTAACGGTACCAGAGAAACCGGAAACCGTGATGGTGTCGCCGATACGTACCGGACGTTCAAACAGAATGATCAGGCCGGAAACAAAGTTTGCGAAGATTTCCTGCAGACCAAATCCCAGACCTACCGAGAGAGCAGCAACCAGCCATTGCAGTTTGCTCCACTCCATACCCACTGTTGACAGAGTTGCAATAGAACCGGTCGCAGTGATCAGATAGGAAAGAATAGTGGTGATCGCATAGGATGTGCCCTGAGCCAGTTGCAGGCGGGACAGAACCAGCACTTCCAGCAAACCGGGTAAGTTGCGTGTCAGTATGTAAGTGATCACAGCGATGACAACACCGGCCAGTAAATCCCTGAGGCTTACAGCTTCGAGCACCGCATTATTATCTGTACCAATGGTATGGTGCCATAAGGTGATACTGTCCAGATATGAAATAACCGCAACCAAATCAGACCACAGCCAGTAGAATGCGCCAGCAAACACCAGCAGCAGCGCTACGTTTACCAGACGCAGGGTCTGATCACTGATTTGTTCCAGTGAGATAGGTTTATCATCGGTGATTTCCACGCCTTCAGCATTTTCAGCTCGTTGCTGATGCTGACGTTTAGCAACAGCACGGCGATATGCCAGACGACGGGATGCAACGGACAGGCCGCGCATCGCAGTTTCGTACAGCAGAACCCAGACAGAGACCAGATAGAAGGTATCAATCAGGCGGGCACTTAATTTCAGTGCGGTATAGTAGTAGCCGAATACCAGTAGCCCAATCAGTGCCAGTGGAACCAGACCGAAAGTGACGGCTGTTAAATTCCGCAGGAAGCTGGTTTGTTTGTTATTCGGATGTTTACGAACTGTAGTGAACAGCTCGACAGAGAGGAATAACAAACTGAACAAGCAGATCAGCTGTCCGACAACATCATTAGCCAGACGTGATGGATCCAGCTCACCCAGTGTTGCGACAAAAATCAGCGGTAAGAGGGTGTACCAGATATAACGCAGTGCGCTACGCAGATGCGATACTGTTGAAGCATCGAAGCCGAAATGACACTGTGCTAGCCCGTCAGGTTTCAACATGCGGCGCATAGAGCCAAAAGCCATATAAGCCAGCGCCATGCGGAATGACAGTTCCCAGATAATCAGCGGGGTCGATAATCCACTGAACACCAGTGCCAGACCCGCACTCATGATAAACAGCGCGCCAGGAATAGTTCGCAGGAAGACGAGCAGGATAGCTTTAGGTGTATGCAGGTGGGTATCGCTGCGTAACTGACCTACTTCTTTAGCCAGTTTTTCAAACTGATGCTGAATCGACTGGCGACGCCAGATCATCACACCTGCAATGACCAGCATGATGAGGATCGCGGGTAAGACTTTCAGCGAATCCTGCAGCCATTTCTGCAAATTGATACTGACGCTCACGGCCTGAGCCTGCATCATTAGGGCGCCGGGCAGGGCTGTCAGCCATGCTATATCCAGCTGTTTGTTACTACTGACCCAGAAGATCTGCTGTTGCAGCGTGGATTGTAATGATTTGCCAACCCGCTCCAGTTGTTGCTGGTTCAGTTGCAGATTGATAGCCAGATTCAGTTGTTGACCTAGCTGTTTATTGAGCTGCTCCAACAGTTCGCGACGGCCATCCAGTGTTTCATTCAGGATGGCCATTTGTTCGTCGGTCAGTTGATCCGTGTTTTTACTGTTTTCCAGTAATTTCCGGATATAGTCGTTACGCTGGTAAAGCTGGTCTCGTTGCTGATTTACGTCAAACTGTGCCAGACGCAGATCTGCAATCTGTTCTTCAGAGTTTTGAACCAATTCTGAATCAGGCAGCATCTGATTTTGCTGATAAAGAATTTTTGAAAGCAACAAACTGCCTTTTAATACAGAAATCTGTTCATTCAGATTTTGTTCAGTCTGAGTGGTGCGATCCAGCCAGTTTTTAACTTTAATGTTTTCCTGTACCAGCGAGTTTACGCCCTGTGTTGCATCAATCAGTTGTTGGCTCAGTTGCTGGTTCAGTTTCTGTTCTTTTTGAATAACAGCAGGTAATGCCTGTTCATTGGCGATTGCTTCACCCGAACCGCTTTCTTCCACTGTTTTTTCTGTGAGAGTCAGGCGTTTGGTACTGACCTGCTGCTGTAACAGCTGAACCCAGTTGTTCAGTTGTGCGATTTGGGCCGTCAGATAATCCCGTTGTTTATTGAATAGGTCTTGCTGGCTGGTATTGTTATCCAGATCTTTCTGCCGCTGATTAAGCTGTAGCTGTAACAGTGCGAGCTCGGTATTCAAACGGACTCGCAGCGATGGAGTCAACTCGCCACTCTGTTTGTTATTCAGACCACTCAGCCGGTTACGGATATCCTGCATACGCTGGTAATCCTGACTCATGGCAGATTGCGCACGTTCGGGTAAGGTTTGCAGAAAGGTGATCTGACTGTTGGCATTGCCCAGATCGGTTTGTGCACTTTGCAACTGATTCAGCAGATCAGTCAGACGATTATCCAATTGTGCTTGTGATAAACGGCCCAGTTCCGCTTTTAACTGTTCAGTATCACGGGCATCGTTCTTTTGCAGCGACTCCAGTTGCCGGGTGAATTCTTTCAGTTTTGCGGGTGTTTTTGCCAGAGACTGATCTTGCTCTTTGGCTTTAATTTTTTCTTTTTCAATCGAGTCTAAAAGGGCGATTGTCTGTTCGATATCTTCTTTTTGTGCCTTTTCCGCCACGGTCAGCGTGTCACGCTTATTCAGGCTGGTTAGCTTGTTATCCAGACTTGAACGTGTTGGTAAGTCAGGCTGTTCAGCCGCAAACAGGGCTGTGCTGCTCAGAAGGATAAATCCGGATAACAGACTTCGGAGAATTCGCGGTTTCTGCATATGCTGTGTTCACCGTTTAGTATTAATTACGCCAATGTTAGCAAGAGGTTAACTTGCGTTTGATCAGCGAGAGGATATAGCAAAACGCGAGCTGACGCACAAAAAAGCATGAAATTGGAGGTAAAAAAACGCCGGCTACTGAGAGCCGGCGCTTTGATTTTACTGTTACGTTCAGAGAAATTACAGAACGTGAACAGATGCAGTGTTGGTTGTGCCGCTTGGTACCAGGGCACCAGAAACCATCACAACGATATCACCTTTCTGTGCCAGACCTGATTTCAGCGCCAGCTCTTTACCTTGCACATAGAATGCATCGGTAGAATCCATTTTGTTAACCAGAACAGGTGTAACACCTTTGGTCAGGATCAGCTGCTGAGCAGTTTTAGCGTTAGAAGTCAGAGCCAGGATGTTCGCTTTAGGGAAGTATTTGCGAACTGCACGAGCTGATTTACCACCTTCGGTAGCAACAACGATCAGCGGAGCATCCAGTTTCTCTGTAGTTTCTACAGCGCCTTTACATACTGCTTCGGTGATGCTCTTACGATCGTTAGCATTTTCGATAGTCAGGTTAGAAGGCATAACTGGGTCAGTACGTTCACAGATAGTTGCCATGATAGAAACAGCATTCAGCGGGAATTTACCCTTAGCTGATTCACCTGACAGCATCACTGCATCGGTACCGTCCAGGATCGCGTTCGCAACGTCACCAGCTTCAGCGCGGGTAGGACGTGGGTTTTTGATCATGGAGTCCAGCATCTGAGTAGCAGTGATACTGGTTTACGTGCTTTGTTACATTTCTGAATCATCATCTTCTGAGCGAAGATAACTTCTTCAACAGGGATTTCTACACCCAGGTCACCACGTGCAACCATGATACCGTCAGACGCTTCCAGAATTTCGTCGAAGTTGTCCAGACCTTCCTGGTTTTCGATTTTAGAGATGATCTGGATGTTTTCGCCACCGTGAGCTTTCAGGTGTTCACGGATAGCCAGAACGTCTTCTTTTTTACGGATGAAAGAAGCAGCGATGAAGTCAACGCCTTGTTCGCAACCGAAAATCAGGTCAGCTTTGTCTTTTTCAGCCAGTGCTGGCAGTTTGATAGAAACGCCTGGCAGGTTAACACCTTTGTTTTCGCCCAGGTCGCCGTTGTTCAGTACTTTACAAACAACTTCAGTGTCAGTAGTAGAGATAACTTCCATACCGATCAGACCGTCGTCAACCAGAACAGTGTTACCAGCTTTCAAGTCTTTAGCGAAACCAGCGTAAGTTACAGCTACGCGATCTTTGTTACCAACTACAGTTGCATCGGTAGTGAAAGTAAAGGTCTGACCTGCAACCAGAGATACGTCGTTACCGCCTTCCAGTTTGATAGTACGGATTTCAGGGCCTTTGGTATCCAGCAGGATAGCTACTTTCTTACCAGTTTCAGCACAGATTTCACGTACAGTCTTGATACGACCACCGTGCTCTTCGAAGTCACCGTGAGAGAAGTTCAGGCGCATTACGTTCATGCCTGCTTCAATCATTTTAGCCATTACTTCTTTTGGCTCAGACTTAGGACCGATGGTACATACGATCTTAGTTTTTTTCATGGAAGGAAAACTCCGATAGTTCAGGGATATAAAACAGCGATAAAAAACTTGTGCCGCATTATACAGGGAATCATGACTATTTGATGATGTCATAAATGATTTTTCTGCGTTTTCCTGATCTAACACAATAGATCTTGAGCATATGCACGGAAATTTTGGGTTCATTGCGGTGTGTTCGGGCTGTTTCTGTTTTTTGTAACAAGTGTAACGCTGGAAAATATGGCTCATGTTCTGAAAATGGAACTGTCTGTAGCAGATCCAAGCTTTGGAGCGTGGTGCTAGAATGCAATTTTACGATGATATGTGATGGAGACACAGATGCTGAGCCTGGATACCTTTCTTTTGTTTCTTACTGCATCATTGCTGCTGTGTATTGCTCCTGGCCCTGACAATATATTTGTTTTGACACAATCGATGCTGCGGGGCAGTAGTGCTGGGATTCTGGTGACGCTGGGTCTATGTACCGGGTTACTGGTACATACGACGGCGGTTGCGCTGGGGGTGGCTGTCATTTTTCAGCAATCGTTACTGGCTTTTACCATTCTTAAATTATGCGGCGCAGCTTACCTGCTCTATTTAGCATGGGGAGCATTTCGTGCCGGTGCCGGCGGTTTAGGAAGTATGCAGACAGAGACACTGAAAAAAAATGTGCTCTATCGCCGGGGAATAGTCATGAATATTACCAACCCGAAAGTCTCTATTTTCTTTTTGGCATTTTTGCCTCAGTTTGCCGATCCGGCATCCGGTCATTTGAAATTGCAATTGATGGCGTTGGGCGGGATCTTCATTGTTTGTACGTTACTGGTGTTTGGTGTGATCAGCCTTCTGGCTGGCAGACTGGGTAACTGGTTCAGCAGAAGTCCGGGGGCTGAAGTTGTGATGAATAAGATCGCGGGCAGTGTGTTTGCGGCTCTTGCAGTTAAACTGGCATTAACAGAACGGTAGCTATTGACTTTATTAGCATAAAATATCGGATTGATGTGAATTTCTGCATCAATCCGGCGATTTTAATCTTTTCACTGCTTTATTCTCCCGAAAAGCTCACGTATGCTAGCAGCCCTTTTTAGCCATTGATCTGTCCGCTGCCATGGAAAGGCAAAGCGCTCCGGAGGGTTTGTTCTCTGACGGGATGTCAGAAGGTTCAAGCCGGTGTAATTGGAGTTTATTTTGAAACAAACCATGACGCGGGCCGATTTGCTTGGCCTCGGATTTATGACTTTTGCCTTCTTTCTGGGGGCGGGTAACATTATTTTTCCTCCGATGGCGGGATATCTGGCTGGTGAAAATATGGGCTTTGCCATGTCGGGATTCCTGATCACGGCTGTTGGTTTACCCCTGGCGACTATTCTGTCTATTTCGTTTGCCGGTGGCGGATTGCTGACCATGACCCGCTTATTACCTCGTTGGGCTGGTTTATCTATAGCGATTGCAACCTATATCATCATTGGCCCTGCATTTGCGACGCCTCGTACAGGTCTGGTGACTTATGAGATGGCTGTCAAACCATTCATCGGCTCAATGGATGGCCAGATGATGCTGACTGCTTTCAGTGTGTTGTATTTCGGTGTGACACTTTTCCTTTCTCTGAACCAGGGCAAACTGCTGGATGCTGTAGGCAAGATCCTGACGCCGGTGCTGGTGCTGTTGCTGGCGGTGTTAGGCGTGGCCGTGCTGATTGAACCGCAGGGCACTGTTCCG
>SSEX01000170.1 GCA_008015085.1 Tolumonas sp.
CCAATTCCCAATACATCTTCAAAAACACCTCCAGATACACCTTCAGACTCGGGAAATAGACGAAAGACTTCCGGCAAAAGAAAGGCACGTGAATGGCCGTTCATTCGGAACCTCCATTTCCGGATAGCGTTTCTTTGTCCATCCAAAATAATCTCTATCGGGACAGAACAATAAACAAAAGCATAAATATCAGGCAAAATTGTCCCGATAAAAGAATTATAACATGACTATTGAAGATGAAATCCTCCAATACCTGCACTATCATCCTCTATCAAACAGGGTTGAGATAACGCTTGGGATAACCAATCCTCCCAGTGGCAGGATTGTAAAAAGACTACTGGCCGATGCCGTAACCAAAGGAATGATAGAAGTACTCTAACAATAGTAGTGCCACTATTTTATAAGCAGCACTGCAATTGTTCCTTACCCCAGCAAATGCACCTCCTGTAACCTCACCAACCCCAAATACATCTTCAAGAACACCTCCTGATACACCTTCAGATCCGGGAAATAGACGAAAGACTTCCGGGCAAAAGAGAGGCACGTGAATGGCCGTTCATTCGGAACCTCCATTTCCGGATAGCGTTTCTTCGCCTGGTCAACCGCCATCTTGTTCAGTGAAGCCACGAAGTTAGCCTGGCGTATCGGATTCCATTTCGGGGTTTCAAGAATCACCATCCCATCTTTCCGCTCAGGAATAACCAAATATTCATCCTGCACGTTACGGACGTAATAGCACACAAAAGACAAGGCCTCATAGACATTATCCCCTACATGAATACCGATAACCCGTTCTTCAACCGGTGTACCGGCAAAGCATTCCGCAATCTGTTTCATGGCATACCCATGCAACAAGGCAGCATCAGAAGCCAACAGATAAGCCGGTGCGGTACGCTCTCCTCCCTTATCGATGGCAGCAAAGACAGAAGGACTCCAACAGAGATGGATGAGCTTTCCTTTTTCTTTCTCACGAAGGGAAGCGACACATAAACGGTTATCAAAGACCAAACGGGCTTCTTTCGTTTCCGGATGGAACTGGAACACGTTCCGTACCCTGTCCGGCTTATGGATATCCATCATCAGATAGCCCTGCCAACCGGACACGTGCTTTGTCTTCAAGACGGTTTCGCTTTCCTCCACATCGAAAAGATAAGACAAGAGCTTTTCTCGCTTACAACATACGAAGAGAGAAAGCTCGTCCTGTTCTTTCATCTGCTGCATATCCAAGGAAAGAACAAAAGCCAATTGCCAAGGAGTAAGCTCGGAAAAGCCATGTAATTCAATACAAGACAACGCATCCTTCTCCGGTGAGTAAACGACATATCCCCGGCCACCTATCTCATATCTCAACATGAAATCCCCCTGTTCAGTGGGATGATAATTCTGTAAAACGGTCTGATAATTCATAAAGCAAATATATTAAGTTAGTATTCATCATAATGAGAAATCGGGACCACTCTTGCGTTTCCGTTTCTTTTTGGACGGTATGAGATCATCCTCTTGCGACTTCTTCCCGCTGCCGGTAATGTCAAGTTCCGGAATGGCCATAACTCCCCCACCCTGCATATAGAAAGCCTCACGATCCACCCGCTCACGGAACTCCCCTACCCTATCGATATGTGGCGAGAGACCGACAGCCACACCATCGAAATGCTTCTGGATATTCTGATAAGTGAGCTTACGGGAAAGATCCGCACCTTTAAAGACATGAGCATTTTCCACGTTTTCCATATAAAAGGAAATCCCGTATGCGCCTTTGCTGTTTACATGTTCCGTCACACGGATCGATTCTTCCGCCAACCTTTTCTTAAAATCCTCATAGCCTAAAGAAGCGTTCAATGCCTTAAACACATGGTCATAGAGATAATGCTTCTGTTCATCGGCGCTCATGCCCCGGCCATCAAAACGAATATTACCAAAACGATATTTCTGAGGAAGTGAAACGTCCTTCAGGTAAAAGCCTGAATCCTTGATGCCATAGACATAATAGGATTTGTCCTTCTTGGTGACCAGACGCATATACAATCCTTCTTGTTCCAGGTTCCTTCGGAAATCGGATGTACTTTCGGAAAAAGAGTAGATGCGGTCAAGCTGTTGTAACAGTTCATCCTTGAACAAGGGGTTGAAAAAACCTCCTTTTTCCAGCAATGCGAAAAGGTTGTCATAGCTTTCATCCCCCAATAGGACACGCCATTCTTCATTGGCCAATTTTATTTCTTGCAAGGGTTTATCCAAAGACCAGTATGTATCGGATTGTTCCAGGACAGCCGATACCTTATCCTTGTAATTATAACTACGCATGGCTTTCTTCAAGGCCGCATCGAAATAATAGTTACGGTATTGCGCCTCTCCCAACGTGGTTCTCTTGCCTCCTTCCCTTTCCAAAGGCAACAGACCGTACTTCTGCTCCAGTTCCCTTGAGATCTTTTCGGAACGGCTGTAATTATTTCCGGAAGGAATGCTTTTGCCTTCTTCATCAATTGTGGTCAGCAGCACATGCACATGGCTGTGTGCCTTGTCGGTATTTAGGACAACGGCATAACAGGACTTTCCGTACCCCATCCTCTCGATATATTCCCCGGCAAGAGAAAGCCACTGTTCATCGGAAAGGCTTTCTCCCGGATAGAGGCTCAGAATAAATTCCGCATAAGGTAGTTTCACCCGGTCATTCAACTGGGAGATAAGTTTCATGTAGGCTGGCATGGCGGCCAGTTCGTCACCAGTGGAGGTGTAAAGCACTTTTCCGTTTCCTTCCTTGACCTTGGAAAGCTGGTATTCAATTTTCCGGCTCATGGACAGGTGGGATGAGAAAGAAGGTTGTATCTCGGCTATCATAACAATTTCCGGTTAATGGTTTCTACATCCGAAAGGTATTGGTTAATCCGATCCAATGAATACAATATATTTTCATCGGACGGAAGCGTATTGATATGTTTGGCAAGCTGGTTGATATTGGCTCCTATTTTACGAAGTTCATATATCATTTGCACATCGGTTTTCGATATGCTTCTGCCTTTCAAGGCAGACTCTCTGATAAAGGAAGAAAGGGATTTTCCCTCTTCCTTTGAACGTTGAAGAAGCTGTTCTTTCTCGGCTTCCGTCAAGCGGATCTTTATACTTATATCTCGATTCTCTTTCATATATACAGAGTATGTGAGTGTAACGAACATTGGTCGGCAGCTCGGCTGTCGCAAGGTTTTTTGTACCCACAAAAACATACCTTGCATTAGCAAAGATATACAATAATACTCAGCTGTGAAACAAAACCAGACAAAAGTCTTGATTTCTTAATCCAGATTAACCGCTCACTTTGTTACAAAGTAACTACGCACATTGTAACAGGCGAACGGAAAGCCATTTGTTACAAAATACATAATTACTAATTATATTATTACAAAGTATGAACATACATACTTAATTATAATATTAATTACATACATAATTATATTCATATTTATATGTGTAAATACTTATATAATTAAGTAAATAAGTGTGTAATAAATTAATTATAAAAGTATGCAATTATTTAATTTATTATTTATATATTTGCGCACATACTTAAAAACGTACATTATGGGACAAATATTACCAGGAGTAGTCGTAGCTTTTGAGAATCCCAAGGGCGGGGTAGGAAAGTCCACATTGACAGCTTTGTTTGCAGGTTATATTCATTCGCAGTCAAACGAAGAGGGGGGCTTATCCATTGCCGTGGTGGATATCGACGACATGCAGAACACTATCGGAAAATTACGTGAGGACGAAGCCGAGGACGGAATCATGAAAAAGGAAGAAGAATATGAGGTTATCAATATCTCTTCCTCAGAGTTCATCAACCAACTGGATTTCCTTCAGGACAATTACGACATTATACTTGTCGATTTTCCGGGTAACCTGAAACAAAACGGTGTAGTTGAAACGCTGCACTTCGTTGACGTGATCATCATTCCCTTCGAACCGAACCAGACCGATTTAAGACCTACATTGACCTTTTACTATAACATCTATGAAGGGATTATCGAAAGCCGTCGAAAGATTGGTAAAAAGACTACCGTGCGTGGTGTTATGAACCGTGTTCTTCCGAATGTGCTGGAGTTCAAAGAAATTTTGAAAAATAAAAAAACCTTGCCTTTCGAGTTGATGCAAAACTACATCAAGGATTCAAGGGTTGACTATCAACGCAATTTAAGTACGCTGAGTAAAGCGTACCATCATCCCTGTGATGCTTTCTGTGAAGAGGTATTGGAATTAATCTGTAACCATATAGGAGAATAAAGCTATGGCAACCAACAAAGAAAGGACATCATCAGCCGCCATGAGAAAACTCTTGCTGCAAAGCGCCAGTAAGAAAGAGCAGGAAATCCAGCAGATCGGAAGTGTTGCGGAAAGCACCATTCCCCAACCTGCGATTGAGCAGCCCATCCATGAAGAGGTGAAAGAATCGGCTCCGGTCACAGAAACCGTCCAAGAACCTCAGCCGGAACAAATGGAAAAGCCGGAATCCAAACCTTCCGTGCAGTCTTCTCCAAAAACAGAAGAAAGCAAAGTCTGCGGAAAAAAATTCTCGGAATATCTGGAAGAGCGAAAATTAAAGAATACCGAAGTAATCCGGATATCCAGCGAAACCCACAGAAAGCTGAAGCAGATTGCTATGGCCACTGGATTAGGAATGCACAACATCGCAAACAACATTCTTGAAGACATATTGACCAGCCATAACAAGGAGATTCAAGCGATACTGAAGAAGTATATGAGCATCTGATTCTACTTTCGGAAAAATATATACGCCTGTTCGACTGCATCCGTCGGGCAGGCGTTATTTTTGCACACCGTTTTAGTGAAGGCCGGCATTGAACCGGGACACTTTTACACAACTGCGGAAAAATCCCTTTGCCTATTATCCTGGACAATATGTTAAAGAATTCAAACCTCTACTTGTTTCCACCTCAAAATTTTTTCCGAAAGTAAGAATACGGTAACAAAATCATTTCTTCGTTTTATTTAGGTTTTTAGGGATTTAAGTATTTGTGGGACACTTTTACACAACTAATAAGGGAGGTTTTCCGTATAATCAACTATATTATTGCAAGTTAGCACTTACTGGCATCTTCTCGTAACCGGGACACTTCTGCACAACTAACCGACTATTCGGGACACTTCTGCACAACTGAACAGGAAAGTCGGGATACTTTTACACAACTAGAATCTGCATTCGGGACACTTTTACACAACTAAATCAGGAATCCGGGACACTTCTGCACAACTAAACCGGCCATTCGGGACACTTTTACACAACTGGGGGATCGGAAACAGCCGTAGTCGGGACACTTTTACACAACTAAATCAAGAAACAGCACGAAAAAAATGCTTTGGAATCTTCATTTATAGGGAGTTAGATTCACTATCTCCGTAAAAAAACGTATCTTTGCATCAGTAAACAACAAGTGTCCGCCTATGAAGGAAAGTAATACACAAAAAGAGTTGAGCAGAGTCCCCAGGACTCTCAGCGAGTCTTCCAACACGAAAGTATTGGAAGTTCTATTTGATGCAGGCGGCACTGTCATGTCTGACATTATCATTTACGTGGCATCTTCACAAATGAAAGATCTGTTCGGCGACTGCTGGTTCTCCATCAACGATTTTTGTGAGGTCATGGGGTATGAACGAACCAAGTTGCAACGAAAACTGACCGAGAAGCAGCTTGATTTCCTGTTCAGCAACCAACGTCCGGTATATATCACCGAACAGAACGGCCAAAAGATAGAGCATCCGATAGAGAACACCTTTGAAGCGGCGTTATACCGTTTAGGGACATCCAACCTCAGTGTAGCATACGCCATGAACGGCAAGACGCAATATAAGTTCATTCAAATACTGGACCGCTTTGAGATAAAGGATAACTTCGGCACGAAAAAGCGCACCAAGCGGAATTACAACGTGCATCTGAGCAAAGATCTGATGAATACTTTGCTTACCGAATACAATCTGCTGGAACTGAAAGACTACCGTAACCTGCCCAACCGCAAAGGCTACCGCAAGTTTTATCTGAACCTGGCGAAAATGATTTACCTGATCAAGTATAAGATTGACCAAGGACAAGCACCTTATTTCACCGTTACGGTTGACCAACTTGCCAAGGAATTTGATGTAACGGTAAAGGACAACCATGACCGGAAGAAGAAGGTGACCAGCATCTTAAACGGTATCAACAAAAAGCTGGAGAGAACCAAATTCCAATACCAGTACATCAAAGGAAAAGGGGAGAAGTGGCCCTACACCGTACAGTTTTTCTTTGACCAGGAAACATTGGAATATTTCGACGAAAAGATAAAGGCGATACTGACCTCGCAATATCACGATGCGCTTAAATCATGCTTCTTGTTAAACAAGAAAGGCATTCCCGTGAGCAGACATTATCAATATAAGGATTTCTTTAAATTGGGAACCGGCGAATATTATCATGAATTTACCGCATGGCTTTATTCTGAAGAGGACAAGGAGATTAAGGAGAACATCTACCGGGATATCTATATAAAGGTAGTAGGCATTCGTCCAGAAGACCTTGCCGTCAACTTAAATCCCTAAAAGTTGGAACAAAAACCATAAAATAGTATCTTTGCAGCGGATTGTCAGAAAATTGGCAGCCCGCTTTTTACATACGTCCGTCTGTCTAACAAAAGAGTGGCATCTATCGTTAAGGAATTAACAACAACAGGCGCATGCCTGTACCAGTATGAAACTGGTACGGGGCGTGCCTTTGTTGTTGGAACGCCACGTCCATGTTAGAGGGTACGTTTCCGTACCCTTATATAAACATAAAACAAATTCAATGGTTCAAACAATTGCCACCCTGATAGATGAGACGCTCATGGTAATGGGCGCCCATCTTCACGTGCGGATGACAGACGAAGAAAAGGCGTATCTTGATGCTCATTTCGAGCTTATCCATATCAAAAAGGGAGAACACCTCGTCACCAGGGGCGAGGAAGTATGCTACCTCTATTATCTGGAATCCGGCATCGTCCGGTTATGGTTTCCGGACAAAGAGAATAGAGAGATTTCAGCACGGTTTATCCAAGCCAAAGAGTTCATCAATTTTTTCCTTTCACATGAAGAACACCATGCCCACTACAATATCAAGGCATTGGAGCCATGCAAGATCTGGAGATTGCCCAAAAAAGATCTTCATCAGCTATATGAGTTATCCATCAATTTCAACAAGCTGGCCAGAATACATTTGGTAAGATCCATCAACCGCAAAATAATAAGGGAAGAGGAGTTTTACACACTGGATGCCGAAGCGCGTTACAAAGCGCTTTTGGCCAATGAAAAATGGCTGTTACGTTCAATACCCTTAAAAGACATAGCAAGTTATATCGGCATCACGCCACAAGCATTGAGCAACATCCGAAAGCGCATATAAACCAAACCCTATAAGCCGGGCAGGACAGTTTTACACAACTAATCCTATCCGGCTTTTTTCTGTAGAATTATTCCACACCTGCCGGTTTACGGCACATGTATTTTTTAATGCACATTAAATAAACACGAAAGGCCCTTTAAAAGCCCTTCATAAAATTTGTCCTCCCGTATATAATCTATATGTTTGGAGCGAAAACAACGCGATAAGCACCTTGATTCGGTTCTGCCGACAGGAATCCGCGTAAATTGGAAACACCGTATGAGACAAATAGAAAAATATATAACATTAATAACCTAAAGAGTAATTCCCATGGAACACATCAGACTGACTGCTATCAGCCTTAGCCTGCTGTTATGCACCGTAAGCGCTTTTGCGCAACGCCATTATGAGAACATCCCGGCACTTGAATTGAACTACGGCACTAACCTGTTCGGCAATGCAGGCAACTATTACAACCTGTCCTTTTCCAGATACATCAACCGGACAAGCTATTGGAAAGCCGGGTTTAGCTATTTTGAGAAACCTTACGAATATACAGCCAACCTACCGCAAGTCTCTACCTTGAACCCGGAAGAAACGATTCCCGAAACGATACATGACAAGGGTAAGGACTTTTTTGTGGACGGCGGTTATTACAGAACCCTGGCCTGCAACCTGAAATCCGTTTACTGGGGCATCGGCCTGGGAGGATTCATCGGTACAGAATACGTCCGCCACCCCGATAAGGAATACAACTTCATCATCGGCCCGAAACTGGAAACGGAACTGGAAGTATTCATCCTGCCCCGAACGGCATTGCTTGCCCGCATACAACAACATTGGAATCCCCTATCCATTGACAAGTGGAACACTGTCTGGAACGTAGGAATAAAGATACTGCTCTACTAACCGACAAATCATATCACCATGCTTATTATCATATTGTTAGCCGATACAAATGTATCCGGCCTGATCTCCTTATACCGTGAAATAGGCGCCATGCTGATAGGGGTAGGCTTTCTATGTGCCGGACTAGCGGTACTTAAAAAGCTGATAAGCAACCACGAGCGCACCAAAGAGGCCATCATCACCTATATCACGGCATTGGTCACTTGGCTCATTATCTGGCAACTCTTATGAACGTAGTGGATTTGATACTGGTTGCCATACTCGCCTGTGTCACGCTTCACTTTTACTTTCGGAAAAAGAAGAAAGCACTTTCTTCCGGAAAGGAGAAAGAGAAGCCGATAAGGGAGGCGGTGCGCAAGGAAGGGCAGGAGAGAGCCTGTCCGGTCATCTGCGTGGTATTTCAGCCTGAGCTGGAAGAAGAGGAATTGGCTGCCGAGATAGCCGATATGTACCTGCATGGAAGAGCCTACTACTACTCAGGCAAACCACTGCCGGAACAGCCGAAAGAAGAGCCCATATCCATCAAGTATAAGGATGTGCAATGGGAGAGACTGAAAACGATTCATGTTTAATTAAAAAATAGGAACAAAATGAAAGCAATCGAAAATGTAAGAGAAAAAGCGAACCAAGTCATTAACCGCTATGGAAAGGTTATCTTCACCTTTCTCATATTCTTCACGCTGTTGGGAACGGCACAAGTGGCGGAGGCACAAAGCGGCCTGAAGATTAACAGCCTATCCGAAGTGACAGACAAAGCCAAAGAGGGTGCGGACACCATTCTGGACGTAGCCAAATACATTTTGGCGGCGGTACTCGGCATCGCTCTGGTCTTTGTCATCTATTCGCTTGCCACGAACAATCCCCATGCCAAGGAATACCTGCTCGGCTGGATCATCGCCGTGGTAGTCATCATGGTAGCCTTCCTGATTATCTAAAAACGAAGAGCCATGAGAACCATGCGTAAAATCAACAAGCCGATCAAGTTCTTCGGTCTGTCATCGGGACAGTTCGCCATCTTCATGCTGCTGACGGCCATCATCATCATCGTGAGCATATTTAAGCAGCTGCACCCGATACTCATCATCGGAATCATTTCCGCCATTCTGTTTCTATCCGGTCTGCTGTTCCAAACCTTGAAAAAGGAACACAAGGCCGGTAACCCGGACTACCTGACCGGCCTCCGGATCAAGAACGCCACCCCCCGGCAGATAACGGACAAACGGCAGATTTTCAAATTCATCCTAAAACAGCAACCATGATAGGAATCATCATACTCATATCACTGCTAATCTGTGCGCTGTGCCTGCTGATTGCTCTGCTGTATATCCGGCAGACAGAGATAGAGGTGAAGGACAAATCCGTGGATCTGGAAAGTGTCTTGCCTATCCAGACCATCACGGAGAACGCCGTCATCAACGGGAACGGTGACATCACCGTCGGCTACCGGCTGCTTCTGCCCGAAGTGTTCACCTTGTCGGAAAGCGAGGCGCAATACATCCATGAGCGGTTGGAGGCTCTTTTGAAGATGCTTCCGGCAGGCACGGTCATCCATCAGCAGAATTTCTACTATACGGGGCGATACCATCATGCAGAATACTCTTCCAATGCCCTGATAGCGGAGAACAACCGTCATTTCAACGGCAAGGAGATACTGAACAGTTACACCAACCTGTATGTGACGTTCACGAACGGCAGCCGAAACGGTAAGATACGCAAAAGCGCATCGGGCACCTCGCTGATGCGAAAGCCGCACTACCCGTTCAAGCAACCTTATAAGGAATATCAGCAACGGCTGACAGAAATGGAAGCCTTTCTGATGAACTTTGAGAACGGTTTGTCGTCCATCCAGCAGTTTGAGATACGCAAGATGGATGATACGGAACTGAACAACGCCATCTACGACTACGTCAACCTCTCTTACGAGACACCGGAAAACGATGCCACGCAGAAGAGCGTCAACCCTATGGCCGTCAGTGAAAGCGGAAGCATGAAAATAGGGCAGCAGCACGTTTCCATCCTTTCGCTGACCAACGAAGGCGAGCATCTTCAGGAACTGGCCGTGCCGCACACCGGCAAGTCGAAGGCATACGGGGGAAACATAGAGATACCGGACAGCATACGGAGCAAATGCTCGATGCTGTACCCCGTAGGACTTGGCCTGCCGTTCAACCACATCGTAAACATCGTGATAGAGATAACCGATCCAGATGCCACCGTAACGGCCATCGGTGCGGAGAAAGACGCGCTGAACTACATCACCAACTTCTACCCTCCGGCGGCAGAGAAGCAACGCGAGCAGGCAGCCTTCTGCGATGAGATTACCCAGTTCGACTACCAGACCGCCTATACCGCCTTCAATGTCGTGCTGAACGATACAGACCGCACCTCGCTCATGCGGAAAACCGCACTGGTACAGCAAGGCTTCAGCTTTATGAACCAAAGTTCGTGCTATGTGGAGAACGCCGAGCTGTGCAACCTGTTCTTCTGCAACATACCCGGCAATGCCAGGGCCAATTACCGGGGCTTCGTCAACACGACCAAGCAGGCCATCTGCTATCTGCAAAAAGAGGGGATGTACCTTTCGGACGAGAAAGGGCATATCTACCATGACCGTTTCGGTACTCCCGCCAAGATAAACCTCTGGGATTATCCGGCGCTGAACAACAAGAACCGCATCGTTATCGGCCCGTCCGGTTCCGGTAAATCTTTCTGGCTGAACAATTACATCCTGCAAAGCTATGAGCTGGGCCGGGATGTGATGATCATTGACATCGGCGGCTCTTACCGCTCGATGATAGCCTTGAACCGGGGCAAATACTTCGACTCTACCGAGCAGAAGAAATTTGCGTTCAACCCCTTCTTGTGTGACCGTGACAAGAACGGCAAATACCTGTACATCGACACCACGGATGCCGAGTCTGCCGATGACCAGATAAAGACCATCGTCGCCATTATCAGCTACATTTGGAAGGTACGTGAACCCATGCTGCCTGCCGAAAACGCCATTCTCAGGAAATCCGTCATCGGATTTTACGACTATGTGAACAATTCTTCAATAGGAGAGAAGCATGAGCGTATCTTCCCGACGCTGATAACTTACCGGGCTTATCTGAAGGAAGTGTTCAGCAAACGGATGACCGAGTTTGAGAAACAGAAATTCGAGATAGAGGAGCTGTTGCTTTTGCTGGAACCCTATACAGACGGAGAGCTGTCATTCCTGCTGAACGCCACCGAGAACGTGGATATCGTGCATGACCGGCTGATAGCCTTCGATATGGAAGATGCCTCTAAGAAAGAGTACTTTCCACTCGTTGCCATCATCACCCTGCAAATGATCGTGGATAAAATCAAGAAACGCCAGGGGTTTGCCAAAGAGCTAATCATCGACGAAGCACTCGACTTCCTGCAAGACGAGAAATTCGGAGACTTCATCGCCTACCTGTACCGAACCTTCCGTAAAAAGGAGGGAAGCATCACGCTGGCCGCACAGAACATCCTGTTTTTGAAAAACATGCCGTCCAGTATCAAGGACTCCATCATCATCAACTGCGCGACCAAGATTATCCTCGACCATTCAGAACACCGGCAGAACCTGCCGGAAGTGAAAGCCGTGCTTTCCATCACGGACGAAGAGGCCTATATGATCGAGTCGTTGCAGCGCACGGAACGCTGGAGAGAGTTTTTCATCAAGATGTCGAACGATGCCTTCATCTTCCGCAACGAGGTGTCCGACTTCGCCGCCGTAGCCTTCGATTCGCGCCAGGCGACAGTAGTACGACTGAAGCAGTTGTTCAACGAAAGCGGCTCGACCTATACGGCCATCAACCGCTATCTGGAGGAAAGGAGGAAAAAGTATGGATGACGCCACCCAAGGGCTGACCGCCCTTCTAGGCTGGTCAACCGACTTCAACGGCAGCGCATACAATCTTGCCGGAAGCATTGCCGCCGCACTTTTGGGCGTTGCGCTCATTTTCGTGGTATGGGCACTCGCCACGAAAAAGGAAAATGCCAAGAGCTATCTGACAGCCTGGCTGGTATGTGTCATATTCACCCTATTATTCATCACCAACAAATAACCGTCATGAAAAGAATCATTCTCATACTCGGACTTGCCGCCTCGATAGGGCTGATGGGAACCGGCAGTGTTCATGCCCAGTTCGTCGTGCATGATCCCGGCCACACCCTGCTGAACTCAACGGAATGGATCGCCAATGTCAAGAAATGGGTTACACAAATCAATGAAATGATCGATGCCCAGGAACTGCGGCTCGGCCTGCAAAAGATCGACCAGTTGAAGGAACTCAAATCATTGAAAGAGCTTGCCGACCTGCTGGACGACGTAGCCTGCCTGAGCAGCGACTACAGCTTTTACCTGAACGTAGGATCGAATTACCACTGCCTGAAATTTCTCAACTTTCAGCGTGTGACCGTCAATCTGAGCCTGAGTACCGACCTGCTGTTCAAGGTGGCCACCGTGACCAGTTACTTCTCGATGAACTCGGAAGGGCGCATGTCCTTTATCGAGCAGGTGAAGGAATCGGTGGAAAAAGCCGCCGAAGAGATGCGTGAGTTTAACGAATCCGTGCGTTCCACGGTCATTTACAAATCCATGAAGGGGCATAACCGGAAGACCTATTACCAGGGACGGTTGGCCGCTTTCACACGACACACCAATTAAAGCGTTATGAATCAAGATAATTTTCTCTGGGGACTTCAGATCACGGACGGTCTGACGATGGAACTCGTTTCGCAAATGACAGTCATCGCCTTCGGTGTTGGTGTCATCTGCTTTATCTGCAACCTGGCATACAACTATCTCTATCACGGAGCCAGCCAGCTGTTAAGCCCGAATGAGGACAAATTTCCCGACATGATGGAAATCGCCCGTTGCCTGGTACTGTTCTTCTGCCTAAGCATATACACCCCCATCGCCCAAACCATCGTAGGCACGATGGAAGTAATCAACGAAGCCACCTCGCTGACCTCCGAGCGTGCGCAGGAATTTGCCCAGTTCATGGCACAATCAGCCATCGAACAAGGAGAGATGATTGCCGAATACGACAAACACAGCCTCCAGTCGGAGGTAGCAGCCGGAGAAGACAGCACCGGCGCCATGCAGCACGAACTGGATAAAAAGATGGAAGAGGACGAAATGACCGGTGTACGCTCCAGCGTGGAGAAGATTGTGCAGCTGCTCAACCCCGCCAACCTCGCCACCCTTGTGCTTCATGGCATTTCCGCCCTATTGGTAGGAATCATACAAGTAGTCATCTTGGGTATCGGCGTGGTCATTGTCAAGCTACTGGTCATTCTCGGCCCGTTTGTCTTTGCCGTAAGCATGCTGCCGGTCTTTCAGAAACAGTTGAGTATCTGGTTCGGTACGCTCTGCTCCGCCTGTATGGTATTCACCGTCATCAATATTCTGAACCAAATCATATGGCAGACCTTCAAGGCCATCTATACGGAAAGTGCCGACATGGTAGACGCAGCTACGCAGCAGATACAATATTTAGGAATGGATCTCGCCTTAATCGGTGCTTATTGCAGCTGTTTCTGGCTATCCTCCAAAATCGTAGGACACAGCGATGCCGGGAAAATCATTTCGAAAACCGTGTCAATCGTCACCACGGCGGCCACCATCGCCCTGATGGGAGGCGCAGCGGCAGGCGGCAAGCTGACCAACGTAGGCGGTGCCGCCTCTATCGGGGCAAGTTTCATAAACGACAACAATAAAAAATAGAACTATGAATCTGATGAAATTCAAAGGAGCAGATGATGCGGTCAAGCTGACTATCCGGCTTTCAGCCGGGTACTGCATCATTCTGACTATCGCTTTTGCCAGCAGTATCATCTTCCTTATCAACAAAATAGAAAAAGCATACGGCCAGGCTCTCGTCATCGACAGGCAGGGAGAAGTCTATGAGGCAAGCAGCCTGTCTGCCAGCGATATGCGGCAATACGAATACATGAACCATGTAAAGACCTTCGTAACCCACTGGTATGCCTTTGACGAGAGCAGCTACGAGAAGAACATTTCGCTTGCGCTCAACCTCATAGGCAACAAGGGGAAGGAGCTGTTGAACGAGTACAACGATGTGAATATGCTGAACTCACTCATACAAAAGAATATCCGTTACGGGGTACGCATCAAGGATGTAGAGATTAACACACAAACGATACCCGTTTCCGGAAAGATAATCTTCACGCAGACCGGGTACCGGGCACGGGGAAGCATCTCACGTAATATCGAAGCGGAGTTCACCATCTATGATATGCTGTCCCGCAGCGAGGAAAATGCGCACGGAGCCAAGATAGAAGATTGGATTGTCCGCTATTCCGAACCCGTGGAAAGCAACGGCACCAACACATCGCAGGCAGCTTCTCCGGGCAAGAATGAAAACCAGTCAGAAACCTCTAAACCAACCGACCATGGAACCGAATAAACTTATCAAAGACAAGAACAAGCTGTTGATGGCCATCCCGGTAATCCTGGGCATCCTCTTCCTTTATGTATTCTTCATCCGTGAGGACGGGAACGTGCCGTCAGGGAGTGACAGACAGGCCGCCTCGCAAGCCTTTTTGGAACCACAGTCGGAAATGGCCGACAAGGTGAACGACAAGATGGAAGCCTATAAGCAGGACAAACTGGAAGAGCAGGAGAAGGCACGCATCCTGAAAGAGTCTCAGGTCAAAGGATCTGATTTTTACTTCGAGCTGCAAAACCAGCAGGAGCGGTATGACCGTGCCACACTGGAGCGCATCCGCCGTATGCAGAACGATCCGTACAGCGAAGTCATGGCAGAATACGGAGGTGGCCGGAACGGACGCTTCTCTCATCAGCTGGAAAGCCAACTGGACGGACTGGAGGACGAGCAGGCGCTCAACGAGATTATCCGGGAAGCCAAGAAGAACTCACGCATCCGCAAGGAACTGGAAGAATCCGACAAATACCGCAAGCGCATGTATGAACGGATTGTCAATTATGACCAAGAGGGAAAAACGGAGAAAGCCGCTGCCAACCCTTCCGGCCATCCATCCGCCGACAGCCTGATGCAAAAAGGCCCGATCTACCATGCCGAAAACGGCAAGCGGGTACGCCGCCAACCGACCTCCACACCGGGAAACAGCAACCTCTTCAGGGCTTGCATCCACGGCGACCAGACCGTAGTCACGGGCAGTACGGTACGGATGCGGTTGCTTCAGGACGTAACCCTATCCGGCATGAAGATACCGGCCAACACGCTGTTTTACGGTATCGCCACTTTGGGAGCCAACCGCCTCGATGTGGTAGTCAGCAACCTGAAGGTAGGAGACAACCTCAATCCCGTATCGGTGGTTGTCTTCGACAATGATGCCATGGAAGGTTTGAACCTGCCCAATAACCTGAAAGCCAGTGCAGCCAAGCGTATGGAACAAGGTCTTGTACAGAACATTGACATGCCGCTCTCTTCCATCGGCACGATGGCCAGCGAAGTGACCAGCGTAGTCAACGCCACCACCCAGGTAGCCAAGCAAATCTTGAACATGAGCCTCTCACAAGTGAAGGTACATCTCAAGTCCAACTACGAAATGTATATCCAAGAAGAGAGTCAGGAATCGAAGTTGCGTAGGCAAGCCGTGCAAGCGGAGTTACAGAAGCTCTATGAGCAAATGGAACAAGAGAAAACGAACAAGAAAAATCATCCCCTTCAAACATTGATAGACAAATTATGATAGACATTCTCAATTACCTGCTTGCGCTGTCAGCGGTCTTTTTCGGCTATCGGATCTACGTATCACGCCGGAACGGACGAGCCTTTAAAGAAATCCGTCCGCTGACCGTTTCTTTCGGCATTACCCTGCTTCTTCTATGGGGCATTACCGTATTCACCGCCTTTTTTTCAAGAACCGTTTAACATATCGACAACATGAAGAAATATATTTATCTACTGTTTTACTGCTTTGTGTGCAGTCTGCCGCTCTTCGCTCAGGAAAACGGCACTCCCCGGAAACAAGCCATCAGCCAAAAAGACATCTTTATCTCTTTCGACTGTGTGAAACACCTGGTATTTCCTGTGCAAGTATCTGATATCGCCATCGGCGAACAGGAGCTTGTCATGGCCAGCCGGGTAGAAGAGGCGCCCCATATCGTCAGGCTCTCGGCGCAAGCGGAAGGATTCACCGAAGAGACCAACCTGACCGTAGTCTGCATCGACGGAAGCGTTTACACCTATCACATCCGCTACCTTCCCGAAGGCGGCACGGATTCGTACCCGAACATTTACGAGGACAACGGGAAATGGCAGCACCATGACTATCAGGCAGAAGTCAGCGACCTCCATCTGGCCGAGTTCTTCTTTCCGGAGGACATCGCTTACGGAACGCCCGGCAACGAGGTGTACTTCACTCTGGCCGCCTACAACAACCAGTTGAAAGTATCAACCGCCAAAGATGCCGTGGCATATTCCAACCTGTTTGTGGTGGATAAGGCCATGAACACTTACCACATCACCATCAAACGGGGCAATACCTCCGTATTCACCTACAATTTTGATGACCAGCGCAAATATACCGCCCATGTGGATGTGAACAGCGAGGAAATGGAAAGATGCATCCAAGAGCTGCGCACCAAGAAGCGCAACATCTACAGCCTGGGGGTCATCGAGAACAAGTTTGAGTTGTCAATGGCCAATCTGTATGTGCATGAGGACTTCATGTTTTTCATCTTTGACCTGAAAAACAAATCATACATCGACTACGACATCGAGTTTGTCAAATGTTTCCAGCGTGACCAAAAGAAGAGCAAGAACGCCATCCAGCAAGAAACGACCATCGAACCTATCTATCAGAAAGATTTTGATACGAAAATCAAGGGCAAGAGCCGGAACCGGCTGATACTTGGTTTCGACAAATTCACGATACCCGATGATAAGGTATTCGAGATCGAGATTTACGAGCGAAACGGCGGGCGGCACATCAAGCTGGCCGTGTTGAACGAATACATCCTTTCCGCAGAACCCTTATACAAGCCACAGCCATGAAACTGAGAGAAGCATTAGACACCTATATGTTCGACAACGTGGGACAGTTCGGCGGCATCGCCGAATCACTGGGCTATCAGACCGAATACCGGGACGGATATTTCCGGTTCCGCAAAGACGGGGAAGAGCTGAGCATAAGCGTAATCGAAATCAGGGAAAAAGCCGGAGCAAAGTACGATGAAAGCCTTCGTGACCAATCAAAAGAACGTGTATCCGCCCTTTTTGACAAGGAACGTGCCAATGATCCTAAATATGTCGCCGAGCTGGAGAAGGAGGGCATCAGCATCAAGCGGTGGGAGAACCTGAAGGGACATGACAAGGACGGCTTTACCGTCATCGACCATCGCCTGAAGGTATGCTACACCGGACAGTCGCTCTATGAATACGCCTACAAGCAAGGGAACATCCTCGACGGGAAAGGCACCAAGCTGGAAAAGGGTATCATGTCTGATTTGATGGAGATACACGGCAAACCGGGGAAGCTCCGTTTCAACGATGACGGAATCTCCGTATTCTACCGCAAAGAGGCGTTGGTTATCCCGGACAAGGTGCTGGGAAAGAAGTTGGGCAAGAAAGAGAAAGAACAGCTGCTTGCCGGTGACATCGTACCCATCACCGTAAATAAGAAGGACATCCTGCTGCAAGTTGACCGGGATCTGAACTCCGTCATCCTGCGCACCAACCAGGAAATCAAGATTCCCGACATCATCGGGCAGACCAGCGAATATGGCGGCTACAAGTTAACCAAAGCCGACAAATACCTGCTCGCCAACGGCCATGCACTGGAGAACAAGCTGCTGCACAGTCCGGAAGGCTACTTCATTGCCGACATCCAACTGACGGATGACAGGAAAGGAGTCATGATACAGAACATACAGAGTATCACTCCCGGCAAGGCACAAGAGCTGATCAAGGCCATGACCCCCAAACTGGAAGCCCATGCGGCCAACATAGAAGCTGCAAAAGAGCAAAAACACGAAGAGGGGCGCAATATGGAAGCCGAGTTTAAGGAAGCGGTGGGCAAACATGACTTTGAAAAAATCGGGAAGCTCAAAGAGGAAGGATATAAACCCAGTGAAGAGTTTATCAAAGGAATCGGTAAGGAACACGGTCTGGATGAAAGGCAAACCCATGAAGTCATCCAGCTGTTCGGCACCAAGCCGGAAGAACAGGGCGAACATGAAAGGCAGGCCGCACGTCTGTTGGATGCCGCACAGACCGACAACTTTCATGTCATCCAAGAGATACAGAAAGAAGGGTACCGGCTCACTCAAGAAGACCTTACCCGGATGCGTGAAACGGGTGTGCAAGCCAACACACTGATAGCCGTACAAAAGATTTTCGGGATGGAAGGCAGCACAAAGACACTGGGAGATGTCAAACTGGCCAGCACACCCAAACCCGACAACAGCAAGGAAATGGCCCGTCCGATAGCCAGCACCATCAACCGGGCTTTCAATGACTTATAACCTAAAAAATCAGGAATTATGGATTACGATGAATTAGTACAGAAAAACATTGCAGGAGAAATCAGTGACTTAGAGTTTCTACTTGCACAGGAAGAGCTTGCACAAGCCTATCAAGAAGAGATGGCTGCCAAGCAGCAAGAGACAAACAACCAAACGGCCAGAGAATGGCTGCTTGATTACGAGAACAGAAATCTATACCAATAAATCATGGATACAGCAAGTGATAAAGCATTACAGCGTTTCGCCGAACTGATGATCGAAAAGATAAAGCAGGTGGAAGACAACTGGCAAAAGCCTTGGTTCGGGATAAAGGGTGGGGGACTTCCGCAAAATATCGAGGGAAGAACCTACAACGGAGTAAATTCCTTCATGTTGTTTCTACTTTCGGAAAAAGAGCAGTACAGCCTGCCGGTCTATATGACCTTCATGCAAGCCAAAGACAGCGGCCTTAACATACTGAAAGGAGAAAAGTCATTCCCGGTCATTTACTGGAATTTCTCAGTAAGAGACAAGAACGGAAAGAAAATACCTTTCGACGTATATAAGAACCTGGATAAAAACGAGCAGCAGGAATATAAGGTCACGCCGTTTCTGAAGACATACAATGTGTTCAACGTACAGCAGACCAATCTTCAGGAAACGAAACCGGAGAAATGGGAAGCATTGAAGGAGCAATTCAAGATACCGGCCATCAAGGACGAGCAAGGGATGCTCACCGTGCCTCTGATTGATGCGATGGTACGGGAACAGCAATGGATCTGCCCCATTTATTCCAAGGAAGGAAATAGTGCTTACCATGCAAGGGGAGAAGATAACCATATCGTCGTACCCCTGAAGGGGCAGTTTAAGGACGGAGAGAATTTCTACTCCACACTACTGCATGAGATGGCGCACTCGACTGGAGAACCTGAGCATCTGAACCGGGAAAAAGGCGTGATTTTCGGAGACAAGCAATATGCCAAAGAGGAACTGGTTGCCGAACTCACCTCCGCTACCGTCGGGCAAAGCCTGGGAATATCCACCCATATCCGGGAAGAAAATGCCATGTATCTAAAAAACTGGCTGGGAGCCTTGAAAGAAGATCCCAAATTCATCTACAACATCCTTGCCGATGTAGGAAAAGCCAGCAATATGATTCAGGAACATACCGCACGGATGGAACAGTACCTCACACCGGAGGAACGGTTCACGCAGGCCGTCCTGCAAGACAACCGTCCGGTATTGGAGCAGATGAAAAACGAAGGTTTTACCCCTTCATCACGGTTATTGGAAAGTGTTGCGGCAAACCATCCTACAGCCGACAACCTTGAAACGCTACACAGCACTTTCGGCATTTCGCTGCCTTCCATGGAAGCGGAGTCAGCCATGAAAAATATGAATGAGCCACAGCTCGGATTATAAACTTTTAAAAACCATCATTATGTTTACAGGACAAATTATCGGTTATGTCGGTGCGGATGCCCGGCAGAACAAGAACGGAAAAGGATTCAACTTCCATGTATCCACCAAGTACAAGAACGTGAACAACGAGGAACAGACCCTATGGGTATGCTGTTTCGTGAATTACGAGAGTAAAGTCTTTGAGTATCTGAAAAAAGGGACACAGGTATATGTCTGCGGCGATGTGTATGCCGATGTATTCCAGAAGGATGACGGTAGCCACATCCCATCCGTCAGCCTGACCGTCTCACGCATTGAGTTACTGGGAAAGGCAGAGAAAAAAGAGAGCGGTGACGGAACGGCATCCGGACAACCCCAATAACAGCAACGGCCATGGAAAGAGAGAAGAAAGACCTGTCATTCATCCTGATCCTGCTATCCACGCTCATCGGGACAGCCGTACTGTTTCAGTGGGCTATCGTTACGGGATTATACGCTCCACTACGTAATCCGGCCATGTGGGAAAGGCTGATGGAAAAGGATGCCCTATTCCGGTTTCTCTACGTCATCCTGATCGGCGGTCTTGCTTTTCTCTTCCCGGTAGGCAAGGTGAAAGACGAAAACAAGAAATGGGTTTACACCAGTATGACATTGGTTTCGGCATCCATGCTGGTTATCGGATTCAGCCGGTTATCAGCGTGGTATAACCTATTTGTGTTTCCTACTGTGTTTGTGGCGTACACGCTGCTTGTCATCAAGACTCTGCCTTATTTCATCCGGCGCCATGCCCAATCCGATGACAGCATTTTCGGGTTAAGCCGGGAAGAATCAGCTTTCTACTTCCGCTTTGAGACCACCTCCGGGCCGTTGGTCATCCATAAGCCGCAGCAGAATGTCTATATTGACGGCGGTCCGGGAAGCGGTAAATCGGAAAGCTGGATCAAGGGAATCATCTACCAGTGCGCCGAGCGCAACTATGCCGGATTCGTGTACGACTGGGA